>VMSU01000190.1 GCA_013792005.1 Desulfobulbaceae bacterium | reverse complement strand
TCAACAAGCGGTGCATTGGGGCTGGCCAACAATTCTATGACAACCTGAAAAAGGACATGCTCAACAAGGAGGTAGGTTCACAAAAGATGGAAGTCTCAGCCTGCTCTTGTGACCCGACAGTTCGTATCTATGTCACCGGTTTCGAAATGGATCCGAACCAAATCTCCTGTCCGGTCGATTTTCAAAACGACAAGATGCACGTTGCCATAAATCTGCCCACAGTGAAAATCAACATGGAGGCAAAAGGACGCTGCCGCACCGAAGTGCTTGGTGTCTGTGTCGCCAAGACCAATGTCTCCGGCACCACCAGCACAACCCTGTCCGGGGCAAAACTGGAATTCGACATCACCGAGGGACAACTGCTTGGCACCCAGGCTCCGGGCGCTCCACTTTTCACCAAGCCGATCAACTCGCAGCCAACCACCGGCAACATTCACGCCTCTATCGGCTGCCTCGCCACCCTTTGCGATATTCTTCTCACTCCGATTGCCGCTTTGGTTAATATCATTGCCGGGGACAACCTCATTCCAGTCATCGGTTTTGGACAAACCATCGACATCAACTTCGAGGGTGAAGTCGGTTCATCAGCACCTGACCCCATTGCCCTGGAAAATATCAAGGTCGATGAGCAGGAAGTCGAAGGAACGGGCCAAAAACTGTCGGCGATTTTAAGCGACGTACAGATCACCCCTCAGGGCCTTGTTGCCGGACTTAAGGGAAATTTTGAGACCCTGGTTGTTGACCCCGAGGTCGAGCCCACTCCAGGCGCTGTACTTACTCCGGCTCCGATCCCATCCCTGCCGGTTAACGGTGTCGACGAGGTCTTCGTCGCCCTCTCCGACGACACCTTTAATCAGTTCTTCGCCAGCATGACCACATCCGGGCGTCTGAAGACCGGATGCAATAGCACAGGGAAGACACTGGGCGATCTCCTGCCGGTGGACTGCGGGACACTGTCTGTCGGTGTCTGTAGCGACGACAATACCGTTTCCTGCAAGACGGATGCGGATTGCAGCGGCACCTGCCAGCAAAGTCTTGTCAAGACCGCCATAGCAAAAGGCGCCTGCTACGGCTTTAAAGGTGTGGACTGCACCACTCTACCGCTGGCCCAGCGCGTGGTATGCACTGCCACGAAAACCAAGCTCGCGGAGATCAACATCAATGCGGCACAACCGCTTCTGTTCTGCGTTCGAGCCGACGTTCCGCCACGATTGCTGATCCAGGACGATATCTCTACTTCCGATGTTGAAACGTCAGTACGTCTCAACGACCTCTCCGTCGCCCTGGTACTCGATCGTAACAACGACGGCCTGCTTGACGGCGAACTGCCCAGCACCCATAGCTGTCTGGCACAGGATGCGCCAACTGTCGGTGACTGCAGTTTCTTTGGCGCCTGTCTCGACCTTAATATCGAAACCGGCATGCAACTCGCTACCAAGCAATGCGCTAACGATCCATCGATCCTTTGCAGCGCCAACAGCGATTGCGCCTCAGTAGGCGGAACCTGTGATGATGTCTGTGCCAGTGGCGATCCTGGCTTCCTCTCCAGGGTCATCTCTGTACAACCGACTATCCGCTCTCTGGGAGTAGTCTGTGGCGGAGCAATCAGCACCGGTGATGACGACCTCCTGGCCGACACATCAGGACAAGACACCACCATCAATCTCATGCTGCAAAATGCCAATCGTTTTGCACCGCCTGCCTGCATCAAAGGACTCGATCTTGGTGGATTCGTAAAATTTAAGGATCCACGGTTGATTTCCATTGATACAGACGGCGATGCAACCTTTGACGATTATCTCGGCCTGACCGGGAAAGTAGAATAACATCATCCGGCGCAACCGATGGTTGAGTGAACATTGCCCAGCCACCGGTTGTGTTACCCTGTAAATCCCAAACATTCACCACTGAGTTAGACTGACAACTTCACCCTGATTCTTTGATTTTCCTAATTAATAGGAAAATCAAAGAATCAGGGTGAAGTTGCGTTGATGGTCTGCCAATTCACTCAATCATTGTTAGTTCAATCTCAGTATCAATAAGTTATTATGCTTATCGTTGCCATGTAACGTCACCCTGGCGAAAAGTGAAAGCCAGAGACACTCGAAAAGACAAATTCGGATTCTCATGGTCAAACAACGGCCTAATCCAAGCTACGACTCAATAGTCATATCAACCGAGAAGCAAAAAATGATATCAATTATAACGTGCACAATTCCAGGTCTCCTTGATCCATCTTTAGCTATTGCCGGCAGCAGGGCTGGAGAGTTGGGAGTCCTTGACTTAACCTTTTGCGACGATACTCCCACTGCCCTCGCCTCCATCAACAAACTCGACCACTTTGCCATCAACGACTACGGCATTAAAATCAATGCCGTAGTCGATCATTTTTTTCTCGGAGTCTGTTCCGCTCCTCCTCCCCGGCTGACTACGGTCATCTTAACAACACCGAAACCGGAACAATTGCACGAGGCCGTATCCTCCCTCCGAACACACAAAATCACCATCATGCTCGAATGCACCTCACTTAATGAGGCGGCGTTAGGCCACCATTGCGGTGTTGACGCATTTATTATCAAAGGCAACGAAGCCGGAGGCAGAGTTGGCTCAGAGACCTCCTTCATTTTACTGCAGCAAGTCAAAGCAGCATTTTCAGAGCCGGTTTGGGTGCACGGCGGCATAGGCCTACACACTGCCAGCGCCTGTTATATGGCTGGCGCTGCTGGAGTGATACTTGACGCACAACTGTGCCTTGCGCGAGAGTCCTCTCTCTCCCCCAAAGCTCAACAGATCCTTCGCAAACAAGATGGCCGGAAGACCCAAATAATTGGCGAGGAAGTAGGCGAAACTTACCGGATTCAATCCCTTTCCGGCTCAACAGTCATTGACGAGTTGCACCAGATTGAACAGCAGTTATGCCAACAACCGCTGGGCAGCGATGACCGCCTGCTTCAATGGCGGCGTCACCTTGCTGAGACCATGACGACCCGTCACCCTGACGAAGAACACGTTTTCCTGATGCTTGGACAAGACATTGCCGTCGCCAGCTACTTTGCCGACACGTTTATTACTGTGAGCGGCATTGTCCAGGCAATCAAGCAAAGCGTTGAAAAACACTGTCGGTTGATGACAGAAGGGAATCCATTCTCATCAACCGGCGCTATGGCCAAAAGTCATAACACTAAGTATGCCCTTGTCCAAGGTCCCATGGCCAGGGTCAGCGACACGCCCCAATTTGCCCTGTCCGTTGCC
Source organism: Desulfobulbaceae bacterium (assembly GCA_013792005.1). Taxonomy (NCBI): domain Bacteria; kingdom Pseudomonadati; phylum Thermodesulfobacteriota; class Desulfobulbia; order Desulfobulbales; family Desulfobulbaceae; species Desulfobulbaceae bacterium. The sequence continues at coordinate 90,358 of VMSU01000190.1, read as the reverse complement.
CAAGAGGGAGCAATTCCCTTCCTGGCTGCCGCCTGGCTGCGTCACGACGAGCTGGATTCTCTTTTCAGCGCCACGGCAAAACTGCTTAACCACTCCAACTGGGGAGTGGGCCTGCTCGGGTTCCTGCCGACACAAGTTTTTGCAGAGCAGTTGGATGTCCTCATTAAACACCGCCCTCCATTTGCGCTGCTGGCCGGCGGTCAACCTCACCAGGCCAAACGACTCGAAAAAGAGGGAATTCACACCTATGTCCATATCCCCACCGTCAGTATCCTCGATATTTTTATCGATCACGGCCTGCGCCGCTTCATCTTCGAGGGCCGCGAAGCAGGGGGCCATGTCGGACCCTTCTGTGGATTTGTTCTCTGGGAGACCATGATCCAACGACTCCTTGTTCATGCCGAGAAATCCGGCAGCTTGCAAGGATTTCACATCCTCTTTGCGGGTGGAATCAAAGACTCGCTCTCTGCAGCAATGCTCGGGGTGATGACCGCCCCATTAACAGCCCGTGGCGCCAGTGTCGGCCTACAGATCGGCAGCGCGTACCTTTTCACCAAAGAAGCCGTGACTTCCGGCGCCATCGTGCCACTGTACCAGCAGAAAATGATCGACTGCCAGCAAACCACCCTGCTTGAAACTGGACCAGGACATGCTGTCCGGTGTGTTACAACTCCGTTCGCCACGTGTTTTTTAAGCGAAAAACGAAGGCTGTTGGCAGAGAAAATACCCATTGAAGAAGCAAGGCATATCTTGGAAGGTATGGAGCGAGGACGACTACGCATAGCCGCAAAGGGGGTCACCCGCTCAGACAAATCAACACTGAAAGTCGTTGACGAAGCCGTTCAGCACGAAGAAGGTATCTACATGGTCGGACAGATGGCAGCCCTCCAAACCGGAATTACCACTATTGCCGAGCTTCATCATGATCTGGCAATTAACAGCTTCCACAAGATCACAGCAGCAACCGCTTCCGTAACCACCCTCCCCCAAAAGAGCGCCACCTCGCAACCTTCAGACATCGCCATCATCGGTATTGCCGGATTTTTCCCTCTCGCCCCGGATGCAACTCACTACTGGAATAACATCGTCAACAAGGTTAACGCCATTCGGGAGATTCCCAAAGAGCGCTGGGACTTCACCGCTCTCTTCAACGAAAACCGGTATACTCCTGACCGGATTTACGCAAAATGGGGCACCTTTCTGGACGATATCCCTTTCGACCCCCTGAACTATGGCATGCCGCCCAAGATGATCCCCTCTGTTGAACCGCTTCATCTCATGGCCTTGGAGTCGGTGCGACATGCCCTCCGTGACGCCGGTTATGACCGCCGACCTTTTGACCGAGAACGAACCGCGGTGACCATGGGGATCAGCGGTGCCGGCGACTTGGCCCAGCTCTATAGCTTCAGGACCATGCTCCCCATGTTTTTTGGTAATCAAGCAGATGATATTGTTAAACATTTTAATGGCCATCTCCCAGAATGGACCGAGGACTCCTTCCCCGGCATCCTGATGAACGTTGCTGCCGGACGAATCGCCAACCGTTTTGATTTTGGTGGGATGAATACCCTGGTTGACGGAGCCTGCGCCTCTTCTCTTGCCGCCCTGTACAGTGCGGTCAAGGAACTAGAGACCGGTAGTTGCGACCTGGCAATAGCCGGTGGCGCCGACTGTATGCAAAACCCCTTTACCTACATGTGTTTTTCCAAGACTCATGCCCTGTCACCACGAGGGGTGTGTAACTCCTTGGATGCCAAGGCCGACGGCATCGTCATCGGTGAAAGCATTGTCTCGGTAGTCCTAAAACGGCTGGCCGACGCTGAGAGAGATGGAGACAAAATTTATTCGGTAATCAAAGGAATGGGAGCCTCAAGCGACGGTCGTGATCGCTCCTTAACCGCGCCTGGCGTCAAGGGTCAGATGAGGGCCCTCAAACGGGCCTACGCCAAAGCCGGATTTTCACCAGCAACGGTAGAACTTATGGAAGCTCATGCCACGGGCACAGTCGAAGGCGACAAGATTGAGATAGAGTCTCTCTCCCAGGTCCTGCAGGCTGAAAACACAACTCCCCGCAACTGCGCTATCGGTTCCGTGAAATCGATGATCGGCCACACCAAATCCGCTGCCGGCCTGGCCAGTCTGGTGAAAACAGCGCTGGCCCTGCATCATAAGGTGTTGCCGCCCACTCTGGGGGTTGAAACGCCCAATCCCGGCCTGCAAAAAGCGGGGTCCCCTTTGTATGTCAACGGGGATCCGAGACCCTGGTTCCGCTCGGAGCATCCACGCCGGGCAGGAGTCAACGCCTTTGGTTTTGGCGGCACCAATTACCATACCGTTCTTGAGGAATACCTTGGCTCCTATTACCAATCGGAACTTTCTGCATCCTATCAGGACTGGCCGACAGAGCTTTTCTGCTGGCAAGCGACTGATGGAGTGACTTTGTCGGAGGCGCTCCATCAGTTCAAGACCGTGGTCAATCAATCGAAAACCGCCTCCTTAAAAGATTTTTCCCATGCCAATACACTGAAAAACTCAACTCATCCTGCCAGCGACAAGGGCATGATGGCGAAACTTGCCCTCATCGCCAACTCGACTGAAGACCTGCTAGCCAAAATTGACCAGGCCTTGACAGAACTTAACAACTCCCCCAAGCACTTTACTGACCCCCGTGGCCTGTTTTACCGTTTGAACTCCTCCCTGGCAGGCCAGCAGGTCGCCTTTCTTTTTCCTGGCCAAGGATCACAGTACGTTAACATGATGGCGGAATTGGCCATCCAGTTTCCATGGGTCCAGGAACTGTTCGAGCGGAGCAACATGCTGCTCACTGCTCGGCGTTCAACACCGCTCTCCTCTGTAATCTTTCCTGCTCAGGTATTCACCACAGCAGAACAACGTGAACAGGCTGCGGAACTTGCCCAAACCACTGCCGCTCAACCGGCCATGGGCACATCCGATCTTACCATCTATCATCTGCTTCATCGTTTGGGGGTAATTCCAGACATGGTCGCCGGCCACAGCTACGGTGAATATGTTGCCCTATGCGTTGCCAAGGCCATTGGCGAAGAAGACCTCCTCCACCTCTCAGAAGCCAGAGCCCGGTTCATCCTGGAAGGTACGGGAGACGCCCCCGGAATCATGGCAGCAGTTGAAGCCGATGCCAACAGTGTTGAATCATTAATAGCCGAGATCCCTGGAGTATGGGTCGCCAACATCAATGCCCCGGACCAAGTGGTCATCAGCGGCGCCACGGAGGCGATTCAGGCAGCGATGAAACGATTTGAACATCAGGAGATCAAAGTCAGGCAGCTTCCGGTAGGCTGCGCTTTCCACTCCCCATTGATCAAACCTTCCTGCGCGGCGATGACCGATTACCTAAAATCAGTGCCCATCCAGCAGCCGAAATTACCGGTCTATTCCAATGTCACCGCAGCGCCCCACTCGACTGATCCCGCATCAATCAAAGACAGTCTGGTCAATCACCTGGTCAACCGGGTTCGCTTTGTCGAACAGATCGAAAACATGTATCAGGCCGGGGCGAGAATCTTTGTGGAGTGTGGTCCGGGCAGAGTGCTCACCGGCCTGGTCGACAAAATCCTGGGAGATCGCCCTCACCTAGCTGTCGTGACTAATCAACGGGGTCGATCTGCCTTTACTCAATTGCATTTCGCCCTTGCCGAGCTTTTTATTCATGGAACACCAATCGACCTTGTCCCTCTGTTTGCAGGTCGGCTCACTAAAAAATGCGATCAGCCCCAAAAAAAACTCTCCCCAACCACCTGGCTCGTTAATGGCTCCGGCGCCCGACCGGCTGACAAGCCCGCATTGCCGCCTCTTACTCCTTTTCAATTTCACGACGTTATCCGCAAACCAATTCACCATCCCGTTCAATCAGCAACCGACCAAACTGTCGTCTCTTCGGCGTCTCATCCTTCGCTGGAAAACCGAGATGCCGCCCTGATCGGTTTTCAACAGTTGATGAGGCATTTTCTTGATACCCAACACGCCGTGATGGCGCGCTACCTTGCTGGCGCAAACGATGAGACCAGAAGTATACCCCAAACAACAAGTGATGATCACCGAGTGACTCCGCCTGAGCCGCTCCCAGTGAACAATGAGACCGACAGCTCAGACCAACCGATGACTCAAATCCTTTCTCCTGCTTACGACGCCGAGGCCGAATTGATGGCTGTAGTCAGTGCCCGGACCGGTTATCCGCCAGAGATGATCGACTTGGACAGCGACATGGAGGCCGACTTAGGGATTGACTCCATCAAGCGGGTAGAGATCCTTGGCGAATTCCTTAAAGGTCGCGATACCGACGGCGAGAGGGGGGTCCCACCTGCGGAGGTCGAGAAAGCTCGGACTTTACGTCAGATCTTGTCTTGGGCCAAAACAAAGCCAGAACCCACAAGACCATCCCGGACCGAAGACCCGCCTCTGTCCGATCAGGAGTTTTCATCAGCTCCTCAACCAGTGACTTCTGTTCAGCCCCCGCCTGCCTTCTTGCCTCGCTGTGTGGTAGAATCCAGCCCTATGCCTCTGCCGTCCCAGACCTTACCCTTACCCAAACGCTATCCACTGCTGATCACCGATGACGGCCACGGCATAGCTGAGACCTTGGCCGGAACTCTCCACGAAAATGGCTGTGAAGTTTTGCTGCTCAGATCCTGTAAACAGCGCCAGCTGGCAGGAAACTGGACGGAATATTTTCTGGACCAAACCGCTACCGCGTCGCTGGCCGACCTAATCAAAAAACGTCATGCCGGAATCAGCGGCTTCATCCACCTCTCTCCCTTGCAGCCGATGCCTGCTCCTTTTGCCGAGATAAATGCCGCCGAATGGCAGCAGCGCTTGATTTCCGACATCAAGCCAATGTTTGCACTCCTGCAATACTTTGCAGATGATCTCAAGGACTCCCGGGGAGTGGTGGCAGCCGCAACCGCCATGGGCGGCACGTTCGGTTTGGACGATGCGTATCAACAAGATTTCTTCCCAGGGCAAGGCGCGCTGTCTGGTTTCATGAAGACCCTTGCGATTGAGTGGCCGGAAGTCCGGGTCAAAGTCATTGACACCTCACCTGCCGACCCCGTCGAAACCATTGCCCACTCTCTCTTTGCTGAACTGATCACCACTGACGAACACGTAGAGATCGGCCTGTTCGGCGGCAACCGTTACGGTTTAGTCGGACGGCTGGCGCCCCTGCCGCAAGTCACTGAAACCGAACTGCATCCCGATTCGGATTGGGTGATAGTTATAACCGGCGGCGCTCGGGGTATTACCGCCCGGGTGGCCATCGAATTGGCAGAACGGTTCCAACCTACATTAATTTTGCTTGGCCGCTCACCAGCCCCTGCTCCTGGTACCAACCAAGAGTTCAGCCACCTCTCCTCCGCCCTGGAAATCAAGCAGGCCATTATCAAACAGTCGCAGGAACAAAAGCTCTCTTTAACTATCGCCGAAGTTGAAGACTCTTGTCGTCGGCTGCTGGCAGAACGCGAAATCAGCGCAGCAATGACCAGGATGCAACAGGCGGGCAGTCGGGTCGTCTATCACCAGGTCGACGTCAACGACTCAGAAAAATTCTCGGCGCTCCTGACCAGCATTCATCAGCAATACGGCGCCATCGACGGCATCATTCACGGCGCCGGCATTATTGAGGATAAGTTATTTGTTGATAAAAAATGGGAGTCGTTCGCACGGGTCTTCTTCACTAAAGCCAACAGTACCTGGACCATTGCCAACGCCTTGCCAACAATAGCGCCACGATTCGTAGCCTTCTTCTCTTCGGTCGCTGGCACATTTGGCAACCGGGGCCAATGCGATTACTCTGCCGCCAATGAAGTAATGAATAAGACTGCGCTGTGGCTGAATCGACACTGGTCGGGACGATCCGTTGCCCTTAACTGGGGGCCATGGGCTGGCTCCGGCATGGCAACCCCGGAGGTCCAAGAGCAATTTTTAAAGCGTCAGGTGCACTTGGTGGGCCAGGATGAAGGGGCCTTAGCCTTCGTTCGAGAGATAACCTACGGACAACAGAACGAAGTCGAAATCCTGCTCGGTGACGGCCCTTGGGTTGCCTTGGCCAACCTCCCTGCGCCATCGACTCTTTGCCCCCTACTGCAAGGCATTACCCCACACCATAATGATAATCACCCCACCCTTGTGCCACTGACACTCGATCCGCAAACACACCTCTATCTCGATGACCACCGTCTGGATGGCAGGCCGGTGTTGCCGGCCGCCGTAGCTGTTGAAATCATGGCAGAGACAGCCGCCACCCTCAACCCCGGCTGGCAGGTCACGGCGATACGCGAGGTCCGAGTGCTGAAAGGTATTGTCATTGAACAGGAGCGTCTCCAAATCGTAATTTCGGCTCACGAGACCACCACAACCGGAAACAACTTCCGAAGACTTACACTCGGGATTTCGACAGAGGAAGGGGGCCGCCTCTCTTATAGCGGCATCGCGGAGTTGCATCAGTCCCCACCGCCTGTTGCCGTCCGCCCCCTACCCGTGCTTGGTGAACTGCACCCGTTGGGAATGTCCATAAATGAGACCTATGACAAATGGCTCTTTCATGGTCCTCTGTTTCAATGCATCACCTCTATCGAGGGGATTAACGACCACGGCCTGCGGGCAACTCTCAAGACCTCGAAACCTGGGCAATGCCTGCAGAATGTCGCGACAGGAAATTGGCTTACCGACCCCATCCTGCTGGATGGCGGGCTGCAATTGGCCCTGATCTGGACCCGCTTCCATCGGGACATGACCATGCTCCCGTCAGCCATGGCGGCAGTCCATTTGTACCAGCCTTTCTCTCTGGTGACAGAGGTGTCTTGTCAGCTGGAGGTGGTGGAAAGCGTTCACCAACATGGGATTATCTTTAACCTCTATTTTATCGACCAAAAAGGAGTCCTGCTAGGTATGATCGAGCGACTGGAAGCCACTGGCAGCAAGGAACTAAACCGATTGACTGAAAAAGCAGGACACACCAGCGAAGGAGACGTTATATGAGCCGACCTGACCTGACCCGCACCAGCGCTGATATCGCTATCGTCGGTATGGCCTGTTTTTTTCCGAAGGCCCCAAGCCTGCAAGCCTTTTGGCACAATATCGTCGCCGGAGTCGACGCCATCGGTGAGGCGCCGTCCACGAATCTCTTGCATCAAGTCTATGATCCAGACAGCACGGCCAATGATCGGGTCTATTCCAGAATGGGTGGTTTTCTTGATCACCTGCCGCCTTTTCGCCCCTCTGAGTTCGGGGTCATGCCACGGGCCATTGATGGCGCTGAACCAGAACATTTCATGGCGCTGCAAGTGGCCTATGCCGCCATGGTTGACGCCGGCTTTCCCACCTTACCCATCAACCGGGAAAAAACTGAAGTCATCCTTGGCCGCGGTACCTATGTCAACCGGGGATTCATGTCAGCGATGCAACACAGCGTCGTCATCGACCAAACCATAGCCCTCCTGCGGCAACTGCACCCAGAATACACCGACACCGATCTCGCCCTGCTCAAAGAAAAACTTAAAATCCAACTTCCCCCATTTTCTCCTGAAACCGCGCCAGGTCTCTGCCATAATCTGGTGGCAGGCCTCATTGCCAACCGCCTTGACCTGCATGGCCGCAATCTGGTTATGGATGCCGCCTGTGCCTCCTGTCTGCTGGCACTCGAAATTGCCACCGACGATCTTACCCTGCACAAGTGCGACGCCGCTATTGTCGGTGGGGTTCAAATCTCGACCCATGCCCCTATTCACATGATCTTCAGCCACCTCGGCGCGCTCTCTCGCCAACCGCATCTCAAGCCTTTTGATCAGAATGCCGACGGCACCATGCTGGGCGAAGGCATCGGTATGATAGTGGTCAAACGGTTGTCCGATGCGATTCGGGACCAGCACCGAATCTATGCGGTAATCAAGGGTGTCGGTTCTTCCAGCGATGGACGGGGTTCCGGTTTACTTGCACCCCGGCTTGACGGCGAAGTCCTCGCCCTGCGTCGAGCGTATGATGCCGCAGGAATTGATCCTAAAACCATCGAGCTGATCGAAGCCCACGGCACCGGCATCCCTTTAGGCGATGCCACTGAAATTAAGGCCTTGCGCACTGTCTTCGGCTCGCGGGACGAAATGTCATCTCGCTGCGCCATCGGCACAGTCAAATCGATGATCGGCCACCTCATCCCAGCGGCTGGCATCGCCGGAATTATCAAGACCGCCCTGGCTCTTCACCACAAGGTGCTACCTCCGACACTCTATTGCGACACCCCTAACCCCGATCTTCACCTTGAAGAGACCCCATTTTACATCAACACCGAAACCAGACCGTGGATCCATGGCCATGAAGGGTATCCGCGCAGGTCCGGAGTCAACGCCTTCGGGTTTGGCGGCATCAACTCCCATGTAGTCCTTGAGGAACACCACGAAAACAACCAGATAGAACAAGGACTTGATAGTGAATGGGAGGCCGAACTCTTTGTCTTTAGCGGCAGCACGAGAGACACTCTGATCAGGACGATTCAAAATTTTTCCACCTGGCTCGACTCGCCACAGGCGCTAGCCAGTTCACTCGCGGACATGAGCTTCACTGTCAACAGCAAACTAGAAAAAGATGGACCCCGATTAGCCATGATCGTAAACAATCGGTCAGACCTTGAAAAAAAGCTCCGCCATGTCTTAAAAATTCTGGCGGACCCAGCTCGTAAACAGATCAAAGACAGAAGCGGTCTGTTCTTTTTCGAGGACCAACTCGCCCCAAACGGCAAAGTAGCCTTTCTCTTTCCAGGCGAGGGCTCGCAATATGTTAATATGCTGGCTGACCTCTGCCGATATTTTCCAGAGGCGCGCTCCTGCTTCGACTTGCTTGACCGGGCCTATGCCGGACTTCAAAACGGCCTATTGCCCAGCTCGTTTATCTTCCCTCCACCAGGTGAGCATCACGAGGCAGAAAAGACCATCTTCACCATGGCTGGTGCGGCGGATGCGGTCAGTACCGCCAACCGAGCCCTGTTTCGGATTCTCACCGACTTAAGCATCAGGCCGGATGCCGTGGTCGGCCATAGCACCGGAGAACTGGCCGCGCTTGAAGCAGCAGGGGCCGTCACCCTGGCAGGAGGTGAAGAGGATGTCCTCTCCTACATCCGGATTGGCAACAGCATCATTGAATCATTACAGGCAGCCGATGATATCCCCCATGGCAAACTGCTGGCCGTGGGGGGAATTAACGCCGAGCAGGTGGATAAAGTCATTGGTGACAGCCATGATTTCCTGTGTCTGGCCATGGCCAATTGTCCGCACCAATTTGTCCTTTGCGGCACCGACGAGACCATCACCAAGGCCGAGACCAGCTTGCGACGGCTGGGGGCCATCTGCCAAGTCTTACCTTTTCAACGCGCCTATCATACCAAGCGATTCCAAGCCGCTCTACAGCGCCTGCGCCGGTTGTACGAAGCAGCGCCCTTCCAGCGACCTGAAATACCACTCTATTCTTGCCTGACAGCCGACCGCTACCCTGACCAGCCCGAGGAGATCCGACACCTGGCTCTAGAACAGTGGGTAAAACCTGTCCGCTTCCACCAGACCATTAATACGATGTACGCTGATGGTGTTCGCATCTTTCTGGAGATCGGTCCCCGCGCCAACCTGACCGGATTTGTTAATGATATCCTCAAAGACCAGCCGCACTGCGCCGTCGCCACCAACGCACATCATCGCTCAGGAATCAAACAATTACTGCATGCCCTTGGCATGGCTGCCGCCCATGGGGTACCAATGGAGCTATCGAAGCTCTATAGCCATCGCCAGGCAATCAAGATCGACTTCACCCTGCAAACCCTGCCAGACACTGCGCCAGGCGGGATCGTGCTGAATCGGGACTTACCGCTGTTGCAGCTGGACGGGGTAGACCTCTCTTTTTTGACCAAACAGACCCCAATGGAATCTACGGCAGTGAAGGATATGCCCAGTCCACCACAGGTTTCAGCAACACATCCAACCAACCCGGTGATGGATCAATACTTTCAAACCATGGAGCGCTTTCTCGATATCCAACGTCAGACCATGGAAGGATTTCTTGGCAGCAGCTCTGGGGAACATGAACGCGTTGTCAAAACTCCAGCAACTCCCCCTGTCAGCTCCTCTGTTGCCACCCGCCCTGCCGATCCAACACCAACGCCCACTCACCAACAGAATCCGCCAGCTGCCCCATCCTCTCCCTTGCCCGTTGCTCCCTCCCCCACTATTAAGGCCAAAACGCTCCTGTTACGGCTGGTTAGTGAGCGCACCGGCTATCCAGAAGAGATGCTGGCTCTTGATCAGGACCTTGAAGCGGAATTGGGAATTGATTCAATCAAGCGGGTCGAGATTTTAGGGGCCTTGGGCAAAGAACTTGAAGGCTTTGATGACAACCGCTCTGAACAGTTGAACCGCTTACGGACCTTGGGTGAGATCATTTCTTTCCTCGAACAACCTCTCCAGTCCGAAGTCAATCGGCATACCCTTATCGATCACGTGGCTAAGGTTGTAGATAAAACGGAAGTTGAACTTGAGTCTGTTCTCGATCTTGACCGGGATATCTTTTTGCAGGATCACACCTTGGGCGGCGCTGTTTCCCGAGATGACAAAAGTCTCCATGGCCTTGCCGTAATGCCTTTTACTATGAGTCTTGAGCTATTGGCCGCTGCCGCCGCCGAACTCTTCCCCGGCAAAAATCTGTCTGGATTTCGCTCTGTAAAGTCTCTAAATTGGATTATCTTCAAGAAACGACAACTCCAGATAACCGTGCTGGCACAAAAAACAAAAGAGTCTAACCAAGGCTTGGCAAGACTCTTTATCGGCCCCCGCCACGCAGGTCAAGCCGCTATGGAAGGAACGGTTCTCTTTAGCGACGCCCTATCTCGCGGAATAAGCGAAGAAGACGATCAGGCCGATCCCTCCTGGACTGCGGACGGCATACCCGACCAATTGTATCCGCTGGCCCTTTTCCACGGGCTGGCCTTCCAAAATATCGGCAAGGTGCGCCGCTGGGGTAAAGGTGGTGCTGCGGCAACGCTTACCATCCAACATCATGTCCCCCTCTTCCGGGACAAAAGTTCCGACCTCCTCTCCTCACCACTCCACCTCGATGCGGCAGGTCAGGTGGTCGGCCTCTGGGCTGCACACTTCATCCCCAACCAGTACGTTATTTTCCCTGTGGCTGCCGAGGAAATAGATTTCTACGCTGCCGCTAATTCCAACGACACGACCTGCCTGACCAAGAGCGCCACTGAGGGTGATGCCATCCGTTCGGACATCATCCTCAGTGATGAGGACGGGTCACTCAAGTGCCGGATCAAAGGATTACGCCACAAACGGATCAATATGCCCGAATACCTCCATCATTTCCGGGGCAGTCGGGATGTCATGCTCAGCCGCCCTTGGCCTCTTCCGCATAACCAACCTATCGACAACTCGTGCCTTGCCTGCAGCATCTTATCGGCAGGACAACTGGACTTTACCGGCGCTGATGGCGACGTGCTGCGAGAGGTTATTGCCCACATCATTCTGAGCAGACAGGAGCGTAAACTGTGGTACGGACTGAGTTATCCCGAGACACGAAGGACGGAATGGCTATTGGCCAGGCTCGCTTGCAAGGAAGCTATTCGACGTTTGCTTTGTCAACAGGGCTGTAAAGATGTGTGGCCGGCTGATATTATCATTGTGGCCGACGAGAAGGGCCAACCTCAAGCGAATGGTCCCTGGATCGAGAAGCTGAGGTGGACCCCCCGGATATCCCTGTCCCATTCGCAAGGCAATGTCGTGGCTCTGGCCGCCCGCCTATCCGATTCAGGAGGAATAGGCATTGATATTGAGCCGTTCAGAGTAGTTGATACTGAATTTACCAAGATAGCGTTCAAGCCCAAGGAGATGACACTTCTGGCCGGATTGCCGGAGGAGGCAACAGAATGGCGACTACGGCTCTGGTGCTCCCGTGAGGCGGCAATAAAGGCGCTGGGAGGCCTGACCGATCAAACGCTGACCATCACAGAGATTAACCGACAAAACGGGAGTGTTTGCGCTCTCGTCTCTGTTAACGGCTCGGAGCAAGGACGGATGCTGACGATAACGAGTTTTCAGCAGGATGGCTTAATTTGTGCAGTCTGCATCGATTCAGATTAACATGGACTATCAAGGGGATAAGTCTTAGGGATAGGGCCACCAAAAGTGGCTCTTGTATTCATACCGCGTAGCGACGTACTCAAATAAAAAGGGACAGCATCATGCGTTGGGCAGAACCATCAATCGTTCACTCCGCCAAACTCTCACAATTCGAATTTTATTGCGGTCACGCCGATAAACGATTCTAAAAGGCGGTCTAATCAATTCTCGAAGGTATTCCAAATCAAATTCGGGGACAATACGCCCCATGTCTGGTTGTTCCCCAAGTAACTCTACGTCGTTTATGATATTAACAACCATTTTTTCTCCAACGTGGGGAACTTGCCGCTCTCTGTAGTATTCAGTTACATCTCCCAAATCCCGAAGAGCTGAATTGGCAAACATAATTTCAATTTTATCGGACATCTTAGGAGATGTTAAAATGTTTCTTTATAGCTGCCAAGCTTACTTCACGGCCTTCTTCAAGATCAACCATTCCTTTGACAACTGCTTTCATGAAAGCTTGTTGCTCTATGCCTATTTCATAATCCTTTAGGGATTGGACAACAGCAACACCTCGACCTCGGCTGGTTAAAACAACCGGCCTATGTACTTCTTGCACCTGTTTGACTATTTTTCCAGGATTTAATTTGAGCATGCTGACAGGGACAATGTCTTCAGAAAATATGGTATTCATTTGGCCTCCATTTTGGTCTGTTTACAGGACTTATATAAGCACCTATTAACGGCACTGTCAAGCTAGGGAAAATATTCATGGGAGCTATTCCAGGACTGAATGTAACTTTTTTCATTTCCTGAATATATTGTTACCGATATAGAGGGGACTATCAAGGGGATAAATCTTAGTTCACTATTCTTCTTGATCAATGTGGCCAAGCGCCGTCCCGTACAAACTCCGCTACCGACAACGACTCCCGGCAACTGACTCACGATACGCCTTGTTTGATTTTTTTGGCTCCTTACTGTTTGACGTGGGTAGCGTAAAATAGAGGAAGCGGGCCACTCGCTCCATGAGTGAAATAATCTTTTCAGGACGCTTCATTGATTCAATGATTAGAAACCTTGCCCTGAGGGCAAGGTGCAGGTTCAGAGGCTATGCCCTCTGAACGACTCAATGGTACTCCTAAGAGAAAGTTGAGGTCGGTCGTCAATAGTGGACACGAAAACCCTACGCAGCTTTTTGCGTTTGATAAAACCGGCGCTCGTAAGCGGCCGGGGAAAGATAGCCAAGCTTCTTCTGCTTTCTCTGCCGGTTGTAAAAGATCTCAATGTACTCTTGGATATCCCGCATCGCCTCCTGCCGGGTCTGGTAACGCCGGTGGAAGGTCAGCTCGGTTTTCAGGGTGCCCCAGAAGCTTTCCATCGGAGCGTTGTCATAGCAGTCGCCTCGGCGGCTCATGGAGGACTGCATCTTGAATTGCTGCAATAGCTTACGGTATTCCCTTGAACAGTACTGGCTGCCACGGTCCGAGTGATGAATAAGACCGGCAGCAGGCCGTTTGACGGTCACCGCTCTAAACAGAGATTCGCTGACCAGATTCTTGGTCATCCGGTTGCTCATGGCGTAGCCGACGATTTCGCCGGTGCAGATATCCTTGTGTCCGGCCAGGTAAAGCCACCCTTCATCGGTGGGAATGTAGGTGATGTCCGTCAGCCAAACCCGATTGGGAGCCTTGGCCGCAAAATTCTGGGACAGCAAGTTTTTGGCCACCGGCAGGGAGTGATTGGAATTGGTCGTTGCTTTAAATTTTCTCTTCTGGAGGCAGCGGATGCCGAGTTCACGGCGCAATCTCTTGATCCGGCAAACCCCAACCCGCACCCCATGATCAGCCAAGTCCCCTTGCAAACGCTCAGCGCTGTAGCTCTCTCTGGTGCGGCGGTGGGCCGCCTTGATCTCTGTCGCCAACCTGGCGTCCTCCCGTTGTCGGCGCGACGGCGGCCGGGTGCGCCAGGCATGGTAACCGCTCAAAGATACCGCCAAAGCCTGGCCCAGCACTGGCAAGGGATAGGTGGGTCGCATGGCTTCCATCAGCGCGTACCGGGCAGCGACTCCTTGGCAAAATACGCGGTTGCTTTTTTTAAGATGTCACGCTCCATCCGGACCATAGCAAGCTCCTTCTTGGTCTTGGCCAATTCTATCTCTACCTCAGTCAGTGGGCGTCGATTCTTGCCAATATTGCCGAGCTTGCCCACCTTGGCTGCTCGCACCCAGGTCTCGAGAGTACTCTTCGGCAAGGAGAGCCGCTGGGCCGCTTCCCCGGCAGACAGGCCGCCCTCAAGCACCATCCGGGCGGCCTCTTCCCGGAACTCCTTTGTGTACCGGCCGTGCGGAATTTTTTCCATGGTGACACCTCCACTCTGGTTTATGAATCATCAGAGTTTTCGTGTCCATCATTTTCAGCCTACCTCAGGCAATGCATGGACCCACCCTGAAGACCTGAAAAGCTTTATCAACCCAAAAGGTGAGGGGAGACGAGGCGCATACGCCCCTCGAGTGGCGATGGATGATCAGGGCAATGCGGTTATTTTCTGGAAGCAGGGGGTTGGCAACAAGAATGTCATTTTCAAGAGTGAACGTATAGACGGCCAGTGGAGGCATCCCCAATCTTCTGATGATGCTGTTACCCCGACAGCCAGTATTGCAACTGATATCAATGATCTTTGCATGTCGAGCAACGGTGATGTTCTTCTGTTATGGACAGACTTCCAAGACCGAAGACACTCCCTGTACCTGAGTCAGTACCGGGAAGGGAAGTGGAGCCATCCCGGTGCGGATGATGCCTTGGTCGCAGATCCGCAGCAGTATCAGTTCGTGGTCTTCGGTAGCTGTGCTATGGCGGATAACGCAAAAGTGATTGCCGTTTGGATGGAGAGGGGTGATGACGCTTTCACCCGTCTTTCTTTTGCTGAAAACGATAATGGTCAGTGGGGGACTCCTGGCTCACAGCTGAATGTGGAAGACAAGCCGGCAAATAGTTTTGTGGTATCTGCATCAGCCAAGGGAAATTTCATCATTTCCTGGGTGCATAGTGACGGGAACGACACCAAAGTGTACTGCAGCGTGTACCGCACGAAGAAGCCGTAAATGTGGCTGCTTCCGTCTGATCGGATTTGCTGGATTTTTCTTGTCCTGTCACCGGGGGAGACATACTGTCGGGCATGATACACGGAAGGCATCGACACGCCACCAAGATTCAAAATTCTAATGGTGGCGATACGTTATCTTGAAAAGTCGAAGGGGGTGCTGAAAACGCTCCCAGGCGTTCTCGTCAATTTGCGATCTGCTCAGTAATTATCATCACCTCCATCAAAGGGGCTTTTGTGATTAATGGATGGTGGAGAAAAAACATTTATTAATGAGTCAGGTTGCGTAGCATGAGTCGAAGCCCAAACGAGGGGAAATAGACTCAATCTTTCCAATAGCCTTCCTTTTGCAAGGCCGTCAGGGCATTTTCTAGGCGGGGTATGATGTCCGCGTTTTTTTTGTTCAAGAGATGGTAGATCGGCGCTGTATAGGCAAAGGGCTGAAGCTTTCGGATGGGGGCGGCCCTGTCACCCAAGGATTTGATGATCGGCTCGGCGCTTTCTTCTGTGGTGAGAATCACGTCCACCCTATTATCGAGGAGAAGGTCGAAAAGGGCAGGGTAGGTCTGCACCACGGTTGCCTCAAGCCCCTTCATCTTGTCCTCAGTCCACCGTACCCCGAGGATATAGCCAACCCGGGACTTGGTGAGGATGGAGTCGTCATAGGCTGCAATATCATCACGGGTGGTGTACACGGCGCCGTTTAGGTCCATCACCTTGACGTTGAGGCGCACCAGATTCGAGTACTTCTCAACTGTCGAGGCTATCCGCCCCACATCGCCATCGATCGTGCCGTCGTTGGCGCTCATCAGAGCCCGGTTGTGAGGCAGAGCCACAAAGTTCGCCTTGAGTCCGGCCCGCTCGTAAACGACCTTTATCCGGTCTCGTACCAGCTCATGAAAAAGAGTCCCTGAGCTGTAACTGAGGGTATAGGTCTTATCCTCGCTCCAAGATGGGGAGACCACCGTCAGGGAAATAACACTCGTCGCAAGTATGGCAATACTGTGCCAGATCGTCTTCATGGTTTTCTCCTCCCTGCTGAATTAATCGATATTCCTCTTAACACGGCACACTAGTGCTTTGCCTGCGCCGTGGCCAACACCTCTCGTATCAAGGGTGCTATGCCTTTTTTTAGCATGGGCTTCATGGTAAATGCTTTGATGCCGGCCGCCTTGGCCGCGTGTTCATCGACTAGGCCGCTGAAGCCGGTGCATAAAATGATCGGGATATTAGGCCTCACCTGCAGCAGCCGCCGGGAGAGATCAATCCCCGTCAGCCCCGGCATGGTTTGGTCGGTGATCACCAGATCAAACTGCTCGGGATGGTTTTGAAAGGTTTGCAGTGCCTCCAGGCTGCTGGTGCGCCCGGTGACTGAATATCCTAAACGCTCAAGAAACTCTTTGCCGTAGGAAACAAGAAACTCCTCGTCGTCAACCAGGAGAATGCGCTCGCTACCCACTGGTAAATCCGCAGTCTTTTTTCCCTCGACAATATCCCCCTGTCTGGCCGCCGGGAAATAGACCTTGAAAGTGCTGCCCTGTCCCACGGCGCTTTCAACGGTGATCAGGCCGCCACAGCTTTGCACGATACCGTGGACGATGGCCAGGCCCATGCCCGTGCCCTTACCCACCCCTTTGGTAGTAAAATAGGGCTCGAATATTCTACTCTGAACCTCAGGCGAGATGCCGTGCCCGGTATCCTGCACCGAGAGCTCCACATAGGCATCGGCACCAGCAGGCAGGTCAGCGGGCAGGGGATCGACGCCGACCTGTCTATTTCGTAAGGAAACGGTCAAGCGGCCGCCGGTGCTTTCCATGGCGTGCATGGCATTGGTGCAGAGATTTATCATAATTTGATGGAACTGAGTTGGGTCGGCCAGGATCAACCCGCACTTGTTGGGGTCGATATCCTGTTGCACGTCGATGGTGGTGGGGATAGTGGCTCGGAGGAGTTTGAGAGCCTCCTTGGCGATGTTGGCTGGCTGGAAAAGGATGGCCTCCATCTTACTCTGCCGGCTGAAGGCGAGGATCTGCTGAACGAGGTCTTTGGCACGTAGGGTGGATAGCAGTACCTTTTCCAAATCAGCGGCCTGCCTTGAGTTAGGCGGGGCGCTATCCTGGGCGAGTTCGGTGTAGCCGATGATGGCGGCCAGGATATTGTTGAAGTCATGGGCGATACCACCGGCCAGGGTGCCGATGGCCTCCATCTTCTGGGCTTGATTGAGTCTCTCTTCCAGGTGCCGCTTTTCCTCCTCGTAGTTCTTGATGTCCGTAATATTGCGCGAGATGCCAATGAGCCCGACAACCTGCCCTTGTTCGTCCATCCATGGGCTCTTGTTTGTCAGCCACACGGTATGACCGTAGGCAGTCTCAAGCCTTTCCTCGGCGAGCACTGTTTTCCCTTCGCGAAGCACGGTTGAATCGTTGCCGTCTATCTCCTGGGCCGAGCTTGATGGAAACAATTCGGAATCGTTTCTGCCGATGATCTCTTCGTGCGGCTTGCCGATCGTCTCGCAAGTAGCCCGATTGGCAAGCAGGTAGCGCCCCTGCTTGTCCTTGGCAAAAATGCAATCCGTGGTGCCATCCATCACCGATTGGAGCAGCAGGCTGTTCTCCCGTATCTGTTCCTTGGCCCGGCTGAGGTTGATGAAATCCTGAGACAATCTCTCCTGCATGGAGTTCAAGGCTGAGACGACATAGTCAAGCTCGTCTGGGGATGTCCCCTTTTCCCCCGCTCTGTCCAGGGTGAAAATGATCTCTTGGCCAGCGGTAACGACTTGGGCGTTGTCTGCCAATTTGACAAGATGCTTGGTTATCAATTTTTGAATCACAAAAAGTGCAAAAAAAGCGACAAGGAAGGTTTTTAGCCCATTGCCCAAGAGGATCATGACCCCCTTGCGCACTAGCCGCCCGTATACAGTGTCAAGACTTGCAACAACCTCAAGGGTGCCAATGGGGGTCATCTTGCCGGCGGAGAGATATTCGAGCGGGACTGTCTCTCGAATTTGCCGCTTTGATGAAATGGTGCCGCTGTGCCATTCCTCCTTGCCCTTGACGGTGACGCCGAGGAATTCGATGTCTTGAAATTTGACCAAGCTGTCCAGGATGAGTTGAGTCGCTTTGGGGTCATAGACCCAAATGGAATGATTCAGGGCTGGAAGGTGATTTTGACTGATATACCCTATCTCGATGTGAATCTGGCCGACATCGTGCCGATAGTCTACATAGAGTTGAGCGATAGTTATGAGCAGGGTGATAAGGGAGCTGAACAGAATGATTGAGAGAGTCAGCCTCCTGGCAATCGGGCTTTTTCCAAAAACTTTCAGGATACCATTTTCCATGCGAATACCCCTTCACCTTTTTGTGAACTTTGCAAACTCTCTCACTACGAAAGGACCTGTCTATTAAATTTCAAGTGACGCCGGTCTCCTTCGGTGTGGTAGTGGCGCCGAAATGATTCGTGCAATAAGTTTTTGTGCCTCAATGGGTTACGGTACTAATTTCTCCTGAATAACTTTCATGTTATCAAGCAAAGCTTGTGAGAGTCAAGCATTAAGCCTTCAGCACAAAGCCTTCTTGGTCAGGATTGCGTCAAATATCATGGTTCTCAATAGACGCGCTTTGCTTTCCGTGACAAATTTCGATTGTTGTACTGTCAGGACTCGATGTCAATTAAGGGGTAGGTCGCTTGATCAGGAGTTAATTTTTTTAGAGTGCGATGTGTTGATCAGCAATCTCAAATATTCCTGCATTGGTACCAAGTTATGGTAACTACTGTGATGCTTGAAAAATTGAAGGGGTGCTCACAAAATTTTCTGGCACCCCCTTCTTGTTTTTATGATGAGTCGGTAGACATCTTGAAAGGTCGAAAGAATGACGGGATCAAGATAACTATTGAGCTCTGATTCAGGCGCATCAGAGATAGCTATCTGACATCTTTACTTTCTGCCTACCTACGGAATTTGAGCTTACTACTGTTTATCAATTAACCCACTCCAAACAGTGAGGAGCCACGGTAATTCCTCGCCGTTTTGCCTCATCCTTCATGGCGGGGATATTGAGGATCTCGGCCAGCAAGGTATCTGAAATCAGGTCCCAGACATTGGTCGGCAGTTCCACCTGCACCTCAGGATCGCTGTCATTAGGGTCCTTAAACATAAAGAGCAGGCGCGTTATTCCAGATGAAGCATACTCCGGTCCGGCTGCCCAACCGTCACCATCCCAGTCTATATAGGGATCGTGGAGGATAACCTCTTCCAAATCCACCGGCTGAGCAGCAATCCCCAACAGTTCGTTAAGTTGTTCGATGATCAGATTGGCGATAAGCGCTTGGCTGGTATAGCCGGGATGGACCCCGTCCAAGGAAAAACCATTGCCCCGCACCCATTTTCGGGAAAATGTCCGCCCACCCACAGTGATAACCCGCTGGCCAAGAAAGGTCTCATTAAGAAAAGCCCCCACATCCGCAAGCTGCACCGTTGGCGCATGAGCCGCAGCCACGGCACGGATCGCCTCATTGAAGGTGTCAATGCGGGTCATGATAAACAGCTGTTCCTCTTCGGAAAGCACTAGACCGTCTCGTTGCCGACCATCTATCTCAAGAACCCGGTTAACCTCCTCCACCGTGTGACCGGCGCTGAGATAGGCGCACATCATGCCGAAGGTAAGCAGTGAGATCCTGTCTCCCTGCAGGGGATTGATAATTGGACTATCCGGCGGCGCCACTCGTACAAACGTAGGCGGCACGGAGTATGTAGGATCGATCTTGCTCAGATAGAACTCAAGATCCTCCGAGTCCATCAAATAGCCAACGGCGCTGTAATACGGTAGGGTTACTGCCAGCACCGTGTTTTCCGCAGACGCACCAACCGTCTCGGCAAGAAACCTGCTCAGCGCCTTTTCGTATTGAGCGGAAAAATCGTCAGCATCAGTAAGGTTGCGTTCAATGGCTTCTTGAGTGTATGGGGCAAAGGAGATAGCGCCTTGGCGCTCGCCAATCGCAAGCAAGAGTCGGAGGCCGGGTTTAAGCTCATCTTTCACCACATCGAAAGGGATTGGCTGAAACTGAGGATTGCTGCCGCCTCCGCCCAAGGTCGCAAGACTGCTGTCATTGTTCCCTTCCCAGAACACCGTCACCGTCCGTTCCGCCCGGGCTAGTCTGGCGCCGTTGTTCATCAACCATATAGCCGCATCGAGTTGAGACGTCGGCTTCCGGGTAAAGAGATTAATGGGATAGATTACCTTGTCATAGTTATCTTTCAAAAAGACAGGCAACAGGCGGTCGGCAACAAGGTCGCGGCTGAGAAGGTTGTCAATGGCACCTACCCGCTTATAGTACTCCAACCCTTCCAGTGAAAAGATATCGTCACCGTCAACCGCTACATTAGTAGGGATAAGGAACGGGTTAATCCGCTTCTCCTGCTCATTGAAATAGGGCTGTGAAAACAGCAAGGGGATCTCCGCCGCCAGAGAATCAGCGACCTTCTGCAGATAGGCGTTCGAGGTGTTAATCTGGTTATTGGTGGCATCCATAGTGCCATGGGTCAGGCTATCACCAATGCCGATAAGGCCAGTTCGCGGCCCAGAGCTGTTTATCCCGGCAGATGTGTCTTCAGGTGTTTGCAGTCGTAAGCGGGGAATATATTGACCGGTTCCGGTGCGTTGGCTTGCCGATTCCGTGGCTGAAAGAGTCAAGAAAGCCCGGCTTTCATCCGACTGCACTCTGTGTAGGGCAGCCAGAGGCTCGATGCTAGGGATGAGGCACCATACTGACAATGACAGGGCTGTCACCAGAATCCCTCTCGCCGATATCCCCTGAACTCCCGCTCGATCCTGTCTCTTTTGCTCCTGAACTCCACTTCGCATGGCATGACCTCCAAGTTTTAAGTTGTCTTATCTTGGACCTCCTTCAAACGCCTAAAAAAGGTCCCAGGAGAATAGGTTTGCGCTGTTGAAGCCAGGAGGGGAGATCAATTATTACCGCCCTCTAGCAGATCAGGCTCTTTTGCGGTAGAGAGCGGCATCCACCACCGACACCATCTGGGCAATATCCAAAGGCTGGGTGAGAAAAGTAGCAACATCATCAGCTGCCTGCCGAGGATCGCGAACGACTTCGCTGAAGGAAAGAAACTGCGTTGTAACATTAGCTTGTGTCGCTAGCCAGCCCCGGATCTTATCGAGATGCTGGGAGTAAAATACTGTCATCTTGTCGTCGGTGGCTGCCGGTTGCCGACCGCTCCTCTCAAGCATCTTGTTCTGGGAGGCAAGAATTTCAGGTAGAGCCCTCTCCATGAAGATGACCCGATATTGAAACTGGGACGGCAAACAGGGAAGCAGCGCCGAAACAACCTTTACCACTTTGCCACGGGCCTCACCCATCCAGGAACTGTCATCCTTAAGCCGTTTAACCCGATCATCCTCCCAATAGCCCCGAGGGTTGTCCTCGTCAGCCTGACGAAGCTCATCCTTAAGTGGCGCAATTCCTCCGGCAGAGAGCATGGACATCATCATCGATGTGCCCGATCGTGGCAGACCGGATACTACAACTATTTCATCAGCAATCATGAGTTCTATTGTGTCCGTATTTTAGGATGACTCTTGAAAAATTCCCAAATGGTCTGGCAGGCGTCCAAATTCCGACTCTTCTTGCCAACCAGTTTATCCACCATCAACTTCATAAGCGGTCCGCGTTTATCCTCAAAGGCTGGCCAGGTATGACCTCCGCCCTTTACCGTATAGAGGACCACCTCGGCGCTCGCCCCCCCACCCTGATAGACGGACCGAGTTATCCTGGTACCATCCTCAGGATTCTTGTCCGGCAGATCAATCACCTTCGGCTGAGAATTAAGCTTATTGTGATTAACCCAGAACTGTAAGGTCTTTTCCACCGGGATCACTGACCCGGTCTCCTTCTTGCCGAACTTCACCACACCACCTTTCCAACGCACCAAGGGATCTTCGGAACCGTTAATCATCAGTACGGAAAGGGGCTGCTTTGGATGCATGAGCGGGAGAAGATTATCTGGAATAGAGGCGATAACCGTGGCGATGGCAGCCACTTTATCCGAGAACTGCGCCCCCACATAATTGGCCATCATCCCGCCGTTGGAAGCGCCGGCAACATAGATACGATCACGGTCCACCGGGTAATTGGATACAAGATAATCAATAAGCACCCCAATAAATCCGACATCATCAACATTATCCCGCTGGGCGGCAAAATCCTTGACGCCACGTTTGTCGTTCCATTGCCCTTCAATGCCTTCTGGGTAGATGAGAAGAAACTGGTCCCGATCAGCAAGACGCTCAAAACCATTATTTGTGTAGGTGGGCCATTTCTTGGCGTCGCCGCCACCGCCATGAAGCGCGATAACCAGAGGATGACTGACGCTGGGATTGTATCGTACGGGGAGATAGAGCGCAAAAGTACGGGTAAGTCCGCCATGCTGTAATTTGTGCATAGCAGTGGTCCCAGACCGTTGGGCGCTATCAGCAGCAGAAGGGGCGGGCGGCACACAGCCGTTCATAAAAAAAATACCCAGGGTCAAAAGACAAGAGATGCATAATAGCTTCATTTTATTCCTCAGGATTGATGGCGTCGCAAAAAGTCCGATCTACTGCGTCCCCGTCCAACACCAGCGGGGATTGAACTGAATTGCGTGGCGGTTTTGCTCGTTCGGCATACCATATGTATGGCCTCACTCACAAAACACACCCAGCGCCTCGGAGTCTCTCTTCGATCGCTTACCTGTATATCGCACCTTTCGGAGTCTCGCAGGCTCGCTTACCTGCTTAGCCATCCCCGGACTTTTTTGCGAGATTGTCAAGATTGACATCCCAGAAATACCGCACTATTGCAAAAAGCCATCTTTTCTAAGCAACGGGTTATTCAGAGACCATAGCGCACAATCTGCTGTCAGATGTTTCCGAGAGTGGCCTCCCGGACATTGATGAAACGGATGCCCTGCCCCAACTAAAATCAGATGTTGTTGTTAAGTCAAGCGCCAGCCGACTAGGACTGATCGACACCTCTTTCTTCCCCTCTTGCCAAGTCCCGTGCTTCTCCTTGGAAAATTTTTCTTTGATAAGATCTTGATTAAAAACACCAAGCACTTTTTCCAGTTTAAGTAATGCCATCTGATAATTGTAGATCTCACTATCCAACTGAGTCCTGGCGTTGTTTAAAGCGGCAAAAGCCTGATCATTTTCAAGGGATGTGGCAGCGCCAAACTCATAGCGGGCAGAGATAATCTGATGATTTTTTTTCGCCGCCTCCACCTGCTGACGGATATTATCAAGAGTCGCCTCCTGAACATTAATCATCAGAAGGCTCTCCTCCACCTCAAGCCGAATGTCTTTTGTAAGATTGGTATATGCCGAGCGAACCTGCTCCTGCGTGATCGTTTTTTCCCGTACCTCCTGGGTCCGGGCTCCTCCTTCAAAAAGAGGCACGGAAAGCTTGACCGAGGCTGCCCAAAATTCCTGATCCATTGAAGGAGGCTCCTCATTATACCAGAAATATTTCCACTCCGCGTCCATGACCGGATAATTCTTGCTCTTCGAAATATCCAAATCATCGCGCGCCAGCTCAATGTTGATCTTGGCAACTTTAAGATCAAAGCGGTTAGCATAGGCAATCTCCAACAGGGCGTCAAAATCATCCTGACGGGGAACACGTAACGTTGGATCCACGATATCATCCACAGCATTTTCCTGACCAGTGAATCGCCCAAGAACATCTTTGGCGAACTTCAGTCGTTGCCGGGCAATAATAAGTTGACGCTCAGCGCGACTCACATTGAGTTGAGCAAGATGTACCGCGTCCTCGGTTAATTTTCCGGCATTAACTTTGGAATGGGCATTATCCAATCCATTTTGTGCAACTACGATCATTTCCTCCGAGGTCTTAATCAGAGCCTTGGCGGTAACACCTTCATAATAGACTGTTGCCACATCAAAAAAAATACCTTGGATGGTCTCAAAAAGGCTTTCGCGACTGTGCTCAATCTTATGAGCAGCTGCCTTCCTAAGGGGAAAAAACTCTCCTCTATAGATAGATTGCCGCAGGGTAAAAGTAGCGCCCACTTGATCTTCAAGAGCGACCACGGTAGGACCTACCATGATGTCTTGGTCGATAAACGGAGGTGCCGAGAGATGAGACCGAGTGGTTTTGGTCATTTCATCGTCAAGCAGCACATAAGAGCCGTCAATACTAGCGTGAGGAAGCATGATACTCAGCGCCTTTTTCGGCAGCAGTTCACTTTTCTTCACCTCTTGCCCGGCAATGCCAATACGTTCATGGGTAATAAGTGCCAAACGATAGGCCTCTTCCAGAGAAAGCGCCTCCGCTTGCACACCAGAGCTGCCGAAGACCAAGGTTAAACCCAGAATAATCGCAATTGTCTGCCTGTAGATTGGACACTGTAACATAGATACTCCTCGGGGTATAAGTTTCATCAAGGAATCCAGGACCAGACCTCGACAAAAAGAAAGCGCATGAACCAACGAGTAAAGGCAACCCCCACCGGTCGTGGGGCACTTTCGATTTTTGCCCACCCTGTCATGTCAGTTTTGATAATAGCATCTTCAGGAAGATCAAGGGCACAGAGCAGGCGGACAGCCTTGCCCTGATCACGAAGTATTTCTCGTTGTTCAAAAGTCTCCTCCTTCAACGACAACGCCCGTCGTACCCTTTTAAGACTCTTGTCATAAGCCACCGGGGCGATCTCTTCCACCTTACCCTGAAAATTAACTAGAGGATCAGACCATGCCCTGAAGGTTATTTCCGAACCTGTTGTGACATCACTGATATCATCCTCTGAAATTTCAACTTCGGCCCGGACGAAACTGGTATCCTCGATCACCAGCAACAGATCACCCTCCATCAGACGTTGTCCTCTGATCTGTTGGATATTTGGGGTAATCACCCGTCCATCAATCGGACTGAGCACGGAGGTTAAGACAAGATCCTGCTTGGCATGAGCAAGGAGAACTTCCTGTAGGCGCAATTCCGCTTCCAACGCCTGAATTTCAGAGCTGCGCGGACCGCTTTTCTGAAGAATGAGGTTGCGCCGGGCAAGCTCCAGACGTTCAAGATCAAGATCTCGAGTGCGCATAATATTCTCTCGGTCCTCGGCAGAAACGGCTCTATTCTTAAACATGTCCTCATATCGCCGAGCTTGGGCGGAACTGTAATCAAAACTTTTAGTCGCGGAGTTTACCTGCTGTTCGGCAAGGGCGATCTCCTCAGGTTTTTTTCCTTCCTTTAAAAGATTCAGACGGGCCTGAAGGTCATCTACCGATGCTTGTGTCGCCTCCACCTTCATCCGATAATCGCGTTCACGGATCTTGGCAATCAACTCACCGGCCTTAACCACTTGCCCCTCACCAACAAGGACAGTTTCGATTTCTCCCTCCACCTGAGCGCGGACACCATACTGAGTGGCTGGCACAATACGAAAGTTGCCTCCAACTTCGTACGGATACGGCAGAAAACAGACCAAAACTATTCCCATCAAGCAAATGATCCAAACCAGACGGGACAGCCAAACCCTGCCAACCTGATTACCGAATCGAGGCAAGGGGATGAGTGATCGCAACTTACGAAACTGTTCAGCAAGGAATGGCTCGAAGCGAAGAACTAAAATAACCATAAAGAGCAGCGCTCCGATGCCCTTGAGCCTGGTCATCAGTTGATACCCCGCAATCCCCATCAGAATATAGAGCAGACCATACTGCACGATGTAAAAAAGGCCTCCAAACCATTTGAATCTCATTTGTTCCTGGCGAGAAAGTGGCTCCGGCAAGGGACGACGTAATACCCACGACTTAACCAAGGCCCGGGCACGGTCCCAAAGATTCCCATCCTCAAGATAGGTAGCCAGTAAAAAATACCCGTCTTTTTGGATAAAAGGCAGGGCATTAAAGAAAAGATTCGCTGTAGCGGCAAGAGTAAAGATAACGAAAAAAGTTTG
The DNA here is from genome assembly GCA_013792005.1 of Desulfobulbaceae bacterium. Taxonomy (NCBI): domain Bacteria; kingdom Pseudomonadati; phylum Thermodesulfobacteriota; class Desulfobulbia; order Desulfobulbales; family Desulfobulbaceae; species Desulfobulbaceae bacterium. The sequence goes on along the minus strand of VMSU01000190.1, from coordinate 64,144 downwards.
GAGTGGCGTTGCAGGATCCACGTTATTCCAAAAAAGAAGTCCGACACTTACCAGAAATATCTGAACAATGAGCCCGGCTCGAAGAACCCGCATCCGCGCTGCTTTATCCATCACCCAGAACACCTCACTGACATTGACAAAAAAATGCGGTACCACCCGAAAAACCCAGGAGAAACAAAACTCGTAGACATGACCTCCATTAACTCGACAAGACAGGGCCTTGGCAGTTTCAGATAAGGGATTGATGAACAGTATCCAATAGAGGGGAATAGCTAAGACCAACTCTTCTTTAGGAATGAAGCGAAGCCCGAATATAAAATCGCTACCGTGCCGCATTGCCACCCCTAAGGCGAAAAAGGCGAGCATTCCGACAACTGCGAGTCCAACCCAAGAGAAGCACCAGCTAAACAAGGAGGCAAAAACCCCGAGAAACCGGTCAGGATTACAGAGACGGTAATGCATCCCCTGATCATGGGCAGCGACAGTCTCCTCCCCAGTGGGCCGTTTGAGAAGGCCCAGCGCTCCAAGGTAGCGGACAAAGGCCTCCAGTGATTCAGTGGCGATAACCACTCCAAAACTGGCAGCAAAGGCCTCTCTAACCGCAGGCAACTGCTGGACACCATCGAAACGCTCACAGAGAAAATGCTCTTCCGCTCCGAAATCGAAAACTTCAGTGCTGATAGGGTCCTTGAGCAGGTAGCGGCAGCGTCCCTCCTCGTCGTGGCGCGGGATGATCTGCAGATCTTCACGCAGTGTCGGCCGTAATGGTATCACGAATCTCCTCCTGAGTCATTTGTCGTATCAATAAGATACCGCTCCCATGCATCACTTTTTTGAACAAGTGACACACCGTAACGAAACGGACCCTTAGGCTTTCCATTTTCCTGACGGACTACCTTGCCGCGAGCTGATATCTTGCGACCCTCCACATCAAGATCAGTAATAATCTCAATCTCGCTTTCCATCACCATCTCCTCCGGAGTCTCCACCAGAAACCCTTTATTCGAGATGTTGACCAAGGTGGCCCCTACGTAGCTTCCCGCTTGCTCCCGCAAGTCAACCGGCATGGCAAGGGCCAAACGATCTTCGCGGCGGCGTTCGTCCTGTTCGAGATGCCTGGGGGTTTTCAGTTCTGAGGTGATAGCCGCCGGGATGATCAGGTTTTTCTCCATCCCGAGTCGCTCCCGATATTCAAGGATAGCTTCCATGGGACGGTTCTCACTGAGCAAGGCATCGCCTTCGCTACTTACGATATCGATATGACCTAAAGCGCGACGATACCGGTCAACCGACTCCTCCCAACGACCCAAGGCAAGGAGGGCATCGCCGGAATCAGCCACAGCGCGGGCAAGATTAGGGTTGCAAATCACTGCCGCTTCGTACTGTTGCAGGGCAAGGTTGAAATTCCCAAGGGCAAAATAGATGTTGCCCAAGCGATGGTGCGCCTTGGCATATCGAGGTTTAATCGTAAGAGAGAGCCGAAATTCCAGTAAGGCGGTGGGATATTCACCCATCTGTAAATATAGTTCTCCCAGCCGGTAATGCGGTTCCGCCTGTTTCTGATTCAGCTTAAGCGCTTCCCGATAGTGGGATACGGCAACGGCAAACTGGCCACGGTTCATGGCAATATCTCCCAACAGCAGATGGGACTTGGGAAACCCTGGGCTAATCCGCAATACAGTTTCCAAGGTCGCTGTCGCGTCCTCATCCTGCTTGGCCTTCACCAGAGCGTTGGCCAGACCATAATAACTCATCGCCATCTGCGGGTTGTAATGTATCGCCTGCCGAAATGCCTGGATAGCCTGCTCAATCTCACCAAGAGCCAAATACAATTCTCCCAGACGGTGATAATCAAGAGCATTTTCAGGATCAAGAGCAAGAGCTGCGTGCCGTTCGCGCACAGCCTCGCGGTAACGCTGAGTTTCAGTGAAAACATAACTTCGCAAGCGGTGCGCTTCCGTAAGTTTGTCATCACTATCGAGCGCTGCAGCCGAAGAGGCAAGCGCCTCTTGGTAGCGGCCAAGATCGGTATAAATTCCGGCCAAGACAAAATGCGCCAGAGCGTAGCGACTATTCCAACAAAGCACACCCTCGCACTCAACAATGGCTGCCTGGGCGTCCCCCTTTTCCACATGGGCGATGGCGAGAGCTAACTTGGCCTGAGGCCCGTTGCCCAATCGTTTGATGCGGGGGAAAAATTCTGTCTCTTCCATCTGTTTACCAAAACCTCGTTTCAACAGAAAACAACTAAGAAATCGTAAACATTCAGCAGCGCCGCATCTGCTTTGTCATCGGCCTGGTTCGCAGACCATATGTATAGCGCACAGGCCTCTTTCGCGAATCTGCAGCACTGTGAACGTTTACAGTTGGTGAACGGTTACTAAGAAATCAATCTCTTCAACATATTTGGCTTTTTCGTCTTTTGTACGCCAAAACCAAGGAGATAGCAAGGAATCTCCCCAAATCCACCTGGCAGTAAAGTAAGAAAATCGTGTGGTTTTTTGTGCTGGGTGTTATGGAGCAGCGTCTCAGTAAGAAAAAAACTCATACACCGATTACGAAAGAAGGTCGAAGTATGAGCGGTCACGTCAAGTATACGAACACTATCAAAACCGATCTCTTCGAGAAGCTCATGGTATTTTTCCAAAGAAAATGGTCCGTCCTTGCTGGACGGAAGGATCATATCAGAAAAAACCAGCATCCCACCGGGTTTGAGCACGCGGTGTATCTCGGCCAGAAGCGTGCGACGTGAACTACAACTGGCAAGCGCCTCATTACAGATTACCTTGTCGAAAGTGCCCTTGCCCACGGAAAGTTTAGGAAATCGTGTCGCCACAAATCCCAGTTCCGGATAACGGCGCCGACAAAGAGCAGCGAGTTCATTACTCGTCGCCACTCCCATAATGCCCGTTGAATGGTAATATCGGGCAAGATAGTCTGTTGAATTGCCAAGTCCGCACCCCACATCCAATATAGTTTCCCTGCTCTTGCTCTTTCGCTTTTGCTGGTAATCCTCCCACGGCTCATCGCTGCGAGAGGCAATCCACTGCTGCACCTGTTGGGGCTTAGGATATTGAGGCTCCTTCACTTCGGCTTCAGGCCGGAAAAAAGCGACAAGTTCCGCCATGAGATTTTCGCAGGCATCATTGGCCTCCTGCATGGAAATACGCCAGAATCCGGTATGGTGCCAACCGCTCTGCCGGTAGAACCGAGCGACAAACGAAAGCCATTTATCAGTGTTTGGCCTGCCCAACAAGACTCCATACTCGTCCCGCATGGGAACAATGGTGATCGCCTCGTTTCTTTCAGGAGGTGCAGGAGTCTCGGTGTTACCCTGCCACACTTCAACACCGCCCCGCTGATTATATTCGTAGCGCCAACCGGCCTGGCGTCGCACAGCCACCTCTTCACCAAACTGATTCACCACCCCGACAAACAACCCTACCGGAGTCGAGGACAGTGTGCGAACCCCAACATTGAAGCAGTTACCAAACCCGTTGCGCGTGATGGGAGCCCAACGATTCCCATCCCCAGTGCGCCAGAGTTCAAATCCGCCCAGGTAGTTTAACAGGCTTTCCATGTCTACCGAGGGAAGTTGCTTAACAATATATTCCTCCCAAATGCTGGTTTTTGTGAACAGCAGCCATGGCGACCAGTTGGCCGTGCCCAGATAGAGACACCCATCATGGACACACATGCTCCAGATGTATCCGACAAAGGGGCTGTTAAACCCAGCGCCATATCCGCTCATCGGCATCTTTACCCCATCTGGAGTCAATCGCGGTTCGCCGGCAATAAGATCCCATGACATATCGGGATACAGGCGAATCAATTCCGGCATACCAGGCCCTACCCCATGGATACGGTCAAAACCGAGGTTGTAGATACCGCTGCCGATGTAAAGAGCGCCGCGATAAGGACACAAAGTGGCAGCCGCCTCATTGAGATTTCCCCGGTAGGCGCCAAGGGTGAGGACCCGCTCCCAACTATAGGGCGGGTCCCCCTCTGCCGTGGTCCGCCAAACCTGATAGCCTTCCGTAGGATTCATGGTGCCGGCATACAAGTACTCGTCCATCACCGCCATAGCCGAGATGGCGATATTATTCGGATCCCCGAAACAGGGCATACACGCCTGCTTCCACGATCCGTTTGCCGGGTCATCGCTGGCAAGGATAATCGGGACATCGTGAGTGCCGGTATCCGTACCGCCACAGCGGGCAGCGGGCGAAGTAAAGAGGCGGCCTTTGAAGGGAACAAGTCCTCGGAGAGTGGTGGCGCCGATACGTTTGAGGGCTTCATCTCCAACCTCGGCAAAATGCTTTCCATCTAATGAGCGCAGGACATGTGGACCAGGTCCCATGTGCGACCCCCAGGAAATAACATAGAGGGCGGGTTCAGGGTCGCTTTTTCCTTGAAAAACCCTCATGTTACGATAACCCCACTGGCGTGGCACAGGAAAACCGCGTGTACCCATGACCATGGGTGAGACAAAGACCCGTTCCCAAGTGCCTGCCTCCGGACTATACCGCCAAATCGGGGCACGCCAGTCAAGATCCCACTGGATGTCAGGCACCTTCACCGGGTAAATTTCCATGGCCTCCATCCGGGAGTATGGCCGAACGCCGTTTAAGGCATTCCGGGTGACTCCAACATACAGATGCCCCTTGAACCATGTCATGGCATGGACATACGAATTCTGACCATCACCCCAGCCACCAACCACAGCGGGAGAAAAATGCTGCCGCAACAACGGTGAAATCGATGGGAGTGAGTGGGGAATGGTCTCGATATCCATGAGGCTCATTTAAGGATCCAAGGCCGTGCCCAGATCATCTTCGCAGATATGAGGGACTTCGGCCTGACTCCTGCCGAGTAACGAGCACAAGACATATTCGTTGTCGCGACCAAGATCAGGCCCCCGCCACGCAGGAGGAGAGTGATCTCGAGATAGTCGTATAGGGTTGCCGGGATACAATTCCTCTCCTCCGTCGCTTGTGGTCACCAAAAAACCACGTGCCACGAGATGGGGGTCACGACTCAGATCTTCAACGTTCATTACTGCACCTGCGGCAATACCTTGCGACTGAAGTAAATCCTGCACCTCACCGGCTTCTCTGGCAGAGGTCCACTCAGCAATGGCGCGATCAATCTCGTCGTGATGTGCCATGCGGCCAGTGACGGTCTGCAGGCGTGGATCATTACTCAATGCAGGCCTATCAATAAGTTCACATAATTCCAGCCATTCACGATCATTGCGGATAACCAGGGTCACCCAGCGATCCTCTCCTAGCGAAGGGTAGCAGCCACAGGGAGCAAACCGCTCATGACGATTGCCACGGACAGGGGGAACGATACCGTTCATGGCAAAAGCGAGGAGATGCTCGCCGATAAGGCCGTGAGAGACTGTTTCCAACTGAGAGAGATCAATCCATTGCCCCTTGCCGGTTTTCTCGCGGTGGTGAAGAGCGGTAAGGACTGCGGCAGCGCCAAAAATGCCATTGGTCACATCGATCTCGCGAACTCGCTTGGTTTCGGTCGAGCCATAATATCCGGTGAGAGATTCTGCTCCGCTTAACGCCTCCATGGTAGCGCCATATCCGGCATACGAGGCATAAGGCCCTGTCTTGCCAAAAGCAGCCATGGAAAGAAAAATAATGTCTGATTTCACCTTAACAAGACTGTGATAATCAAGACCTCGACGTTCGAGCACCCCACCCCGGGCATTTTCCACCACCACATCGGAGATCCGCACAAGATCGAGAAAGGTCTCCAGCTCCTCAGGGTTATTCATGTCCAGGGTCACAGAACGCTTACCCCTGTTTACTTGAAACCACATGGGCCGTTTGTTGTACATTTGATCTTTGACGATCCCGGCCCGGAGCAGGCAGAGCCTGGGAAGATACTCAATCTTGATAACTTCAGCGCCAAGATCGGCAAGGATACGGGTACCATGCGGCCCGGCCCAGCTATGGGTGAGATCAAGGACCCGGATACCGGTCAAGGCCCCCCTCGGTGTAACCCTAGACGCGTCTTCTGCAGCAGCTTGTTTAAACCCTTCCCCAACCCCCGCTGCACCGAGCTGATCCGGCTCGGCACGGTCCAGCTTTAGAGTCCTGCTAAGCACTGCCGCAGTATGCTCGCCCAGCAGAGGAGCCCGTTCCTGATGCCATGGGGTTGCGGAAAGCTTAAACGGCGCCCCGGGATAGTTATAACTTCCACCACGTCCGTCATCTGTTTTCACAAAAAAGTCGCGAGCCAGGTGTTGGGGAAGCGCCAAGGCTTCGGCCAAACTGGCCCGATAGCCAAAGGCCAGCCCTTGTTGCTGGCCGGCATGAAATATGTCCTCGCGGGTCTTAGAGCTGATCCACGGCTGAATAAGCTCCTCCACCCGTTCACGTTCCACGTGACGACCCCGGACATGATGATATTTTTCCTGCAGAAGCTCCGGCGCCTCAAAAAGTCTTGCCCCCTGTACCCAGTGACGAAAAGGCGCGCAAATAACTGTCGCCATTCCGTCCTTACAGGGGTAATTGCGCCAAGGAACCATGATATGTTTACTGCGCCTGCTGCGAATGCCCTGATGAAGAAAATTGATCAACCCAATTTCGATATTGTCCACCCCGCTTTCGTGGAGCGAAATATCCACGTGCTGGCCCTCTCCCGTCTTCTCACGGTGATGCAGGGCGGCAAGAGTCCCGATATAGGCATGAAGACCGGCAGTATATTGATTAATGGCCAGCCCAGGGGCAAGCGGTTCACGATCAGGATCGCCGGTGGCGTTCATCTGGCCGCTCATGGCATAAAGTGTAATCTCCTCAGCTCGGCAGTCCCGGTAAGGTCCAACCTGGCCAAAATTACTCACTGAAGTCATGATCAACCGAGGATTAATAGCCTGAATCGTTTCATAATCAAGGCCAAGACGCATCATGACCCCTGGAGCGAAGTTCTCCACCAAAACGTCTGCCCAGGCGATAAGCTTTTTAACATATTCCAAGCCGGGGGCGCTCTTAAGATCCAAAGCCACGCTCTTCTTTCCGGTATTCAACCAGAGGAAGGGAATGCTCATCTCGATATCGGAACACCCTTTGGTAAACGGGCCGACAGATCGCAACGGGTCCCCCGTGCCGGGCCGTTCGATCTTGAGGACCTCGGCCCCAAAACCTGCCAACAGTTTAGTGCAGTACGGACCAGCGATATAATGAGTGAGATCGAGGACCTTCAGATCAGCAAGCGCACCGGAACTCATGGTGATTACGCCTCTTCCTTACGTTTTTTGCCAAACACCCGGTACTGGGAGAGGGCCGTGCGACCAGCCCCCTGAATCTGTTCTTTCTGAATGGTATTAAACTCGGTGTAGAGGGTTTGCAGCCGCTCGATGCTAAGCCCCTTGGAGTAGAGGTGAAAGACGCTCCAGCCAGCGCCGTCAGAAATCTGGACATTGACGTTTTGAATCTTGTCCACTATCTCCAGATGGATCTGAGCGGCCTCCCGACTGCTCATGGTATTATGCCTCCACTCGGCTCCATTACCGGAAAGCCCGTACTCTTCAGCCATCGCCCCCACCGGGGCATTGGGATCGTAATAGAAGACGCTGCCACGGGAAAAGGCAATCCGGGGGTCGTTGAGCAATCGCAGGGTGTCCATGGCGGTCTGGTGGGTCTCACCGGGGTACCCGATAAAATAAGAGGCCGCGATAGTAATACCGGCGCGATGAAGAAAGTCGAATCCCCGCTCAAAATCAGCGACCGTTACCCGCTTGTTCATGGCCTTCAAAATCTCATCATTACCCGATTCAATCCCGCAAAAGACCATGCGGCAACCGGCATCCCGCATCTTCTTGACCACCTCGGCAGTGGAATATTGGGCCCGAAAAAAAGATACCCACTCCAACTCGAGATTTTCCGCGATCATCCGGTCAAGCAACTCCTCAAACCGTTTGAGCGGCACGTTGAAGGTATCATCAATGAAGAACAGTTTTTTCACCCCCAAGCTCTTAAGCTGCTTGAGCTGGGCGATTACGAGGTCGAGACCAAAGGCGACATATTCCCCGGCCAAAGCAGGAAAGGTGCAGAAACGGCAGTGAAAAGGGCAGGAACTCGCCGTGCGTACGTGGACGATATCACCAAGGAATCGCTCGCCGATATTGTGGAAATCGACAAGATACTTTCCCTGTTCGTGGGCCTCGGTGATTACCGGATTGATGATGTAGTCTGCTCCGGCATGGGTGGCTGTCGTCGGCTGCCCCAAGTCCAGGCTTCGCCGATAGGCAAGATTCGGCAGATCCCGAATCGCAGCGGTGTCCCCGGTCTTATGGGCCGCAAGCAGCAGACGCAGAGTCTCTTGACCGTAGCGATTAATGACATAATAATCCGCATCCACTTCGGTAAGTGTTTTCTCAAACTTGTTGGAAGGACCAAATTGGCTGAAGTTGGCATAAAGCCATTTGCCACCAACCGCCACCCGGGTTTCCGCCGGTTTATGGGTGTTCAACCAGTGAATGCAGCTCTTCAGATATTCAGGAAAGAAGGCCAAGGTGCTCGATACGGCAATGATCTTAGGAGGCCTGGTCCTGAAGATCTCAAGAATCTCTTCCTTATGGTAGTCGAAATGCCAGATAATATGAAATTCAAGCTCTCCATGACGCTTGAGGTAATCAACCAGCTCGCAGATGCTTAAATTGGGAATATCATAGACACAGGCATCGGCTTCGGAGGTGAATAGTTCCCGATGCTGATCGTAAATATACTGAAACGGCGCCATCCACTTGCCTTTTTTGCGGATGTAATTGGCAAGTGAGCCGGTCGAGCCATCATAATTCATGACCGCCCCGATAAACAGAATGTCCAGATCCTTCATGCTGCGTCCTCTTTTCTTGTGATAATTTCCAGCCAAAGCCTGGGAACGGTGGTCATACCCACCGCAGTCAAAGCTGGTCCGGCGGTGGCCTGCAGAGCCTCACTTGCCTCCTCGACCGGATAGCCGCTCAAAACCACCTTGGCAAAACCGCCATACGCGCCAATGTACTCAAAATTGCGCTGCGTCATCTCCACCATCCGTTCCCCACGGTACTCTACCCTCAAGCCGTGTCTCACCAAAGTGGCAGTCCATTCCTCAGGCGAAGGCCACTGGTTGGAAAAGGCGCCGGGCATGGTCCCCCGTTTTCTGGGGATCCCTGGCTCCCCTGCCTTACGAAGTTCAAGATCCTTGCGCACCAGATAGGAGACAGCCTGCTTCATCCACTCGTGATGAAACTTCTCCGTACCCTTCGGCATGGTGCCGGCATAAAAGGTGCTATTAAAGGCGAGAAATCCGGCAGGCCGCAACACCCGACCAATTTCAGTCACCAGCCTGTCGGCATCAGGCAGCATATGGATGGAGTTACCCATCACCACCGCATCGAAGCAGTCGTCAAAACAGGGCAGAACATCGGCCGTTGCTTGAACAAAGGCTAACGGTCCTCTTTGTTCTCTTTCCAACTGCGATGCAGTGCGGAAAGAATCAAGACCGATGGCCAACGATTCCCGAGAAAGATCAATGCCAACAATATCAAGACCCGGCTTACGATCGAGCAGCAGTTCACTCATGGTGCCAATCCCGCAGGCAAGATCAAGAAGGCGTTCAACCCCGTCAAGATCCATCTTCCGGACAAAGGCACGATTGGCCTCAATGTATTCCGGCTCCTTGGCAAAGGGCTCGTAAGTCATGTTGACTTGATATTTTTTCATAAAATAACTCTGTTAGGAGGAATCAAAACCTGAAAATAATGAATTTTCTACGAACGAATCATAACAATCTGTTGAAAAAATCAGGGGATGGCTAAGCAAAAGTGCCGATATACAAGACGCTGGGTGTGTTTTATGAGTGAAGGCATACTTTAAGGTATGCCGAATAAGCAAAACCGCACAGCAACGCAGCAGATCGGTATTTTTGCAACGCCATCATTTTTGCCCGCAGGCGAGTAAGTAGTAGCGAATCTCGGGAACGAAGGCGAGTACCCGTTTCAAAAAATTTTTCATCGAATCTATCGTCATATCATGGCGCAGGAGTTTTTCGTGACTGAAACGGATGAGGTGCCAGTAGGCCCCGTGAAAACAAGGAGCTGTGGCATTCGTCACTTCGACGCCTGTAAAGCCTACCCGCCTCATCACCGCTTCATAAGCTGCCAGATTAGGTAAAAAATTATCCACAGCACGGAACCGTCTCCGCTCTTCAGCCTCCTGAGTGAGCAGAATATCGGAGAGCACCAGCCGCCCTCCCGGTTTCAACACCCGCAATGCCTCACGGAAAAATTGCTCCCGAGTATTGAAATGAAACGCCGCCTCCACGCAGATAATGTTATCAAAGAAGTTATCCGGAAAATCAAGGGCAACGGCATCCATGAGCATAAACCGACAACCTGGGGCAAGCCGCCGGCAGGTCTCAAGCTGTTTCTCAGAGACATTAATACCGGTGATCGCGGCAGATGGATAATAATTAAGCAGATGGCGGGTCGATGCCCCCTTACCGCAGGCTACATCGAGAATAGCACCCTCTTTCTTCGGCAGCCAGGCAAGAAGCTGCTCCATCAAGTTCTCCGAAGCCACGCGCGCATCCGGGGTATCCTCCATCCAGTAACCGTAGTTAACGAAATCACTGCCGCAATAATACTCCTCAAGAGGTCCCCAGTACATCAGACTGTCATACCCGTCCTTGTTCGGCTGACAGTCCTTGGTGATCGTAAAGACTCCCTCGCGATTTACTCCTGAAGATGATTGACCGGATGCGCTCATAATTTTTTCACACTTATTCGCCTTTTTTCTGTGCGGAAACCAAGAAATAGTACTCAATATCTTCTACCATCCGGTACGCCTTTTCAAGATAGGCACGCAGCATGGCAGCATCAATGCGCCGAGCTAAAAATTGAGCATGAGCGAGACGAACCATATTCCAATAACAGCCATGCCAGCACTCCTTGGTCACATCAATTACATTGATGTTTACGAACCCCTTGGTCCGCAGGATCATTTCATAAGCCTCAACGTCAGCGACAAAATTCTCCGGAGTCCGGTAAGGCAATCTGGTCTCCGCTTCGATATTCATCAGAATATCGGTGAGAAGCAGCGTGCCTCCTGGTTTAAGAATCCGGTATGCTTCCGTAAAAAACCGCTCGCGGGTGACAAAATGAAAGGCCGCCTCCACGCACACCACCAAGTCAAAGCTCGAATCTTTGTAACCCAGCTGCACGGCATCCATGGCCGCGAAATGACACCCTGGAGCAACAACGGCGGCAGAATCCAGTTGTTTACTCGAAATGTTGACCGCCGAGATGTTATCTGACTCAAAAAGATCAAGCAGATGCTTGGTGGTCCCTCCTTTGCCACAGGCAACATCAAGCACCCGGCCCTGCCGACTTCCGGGGTACAAGCCCAGAAGCTTTTTCATCAAAGCTTCGCAGGCGCCTTTTTGATCCTGTGCCTCTTGATCCCAATAACCAAAATTAGAAAAATTGCTGTGCCCGTAATACTCAAGGAATACCGGCTGGTACATGGTGGCATCGTAGTGGGCGGCAATGGCCGAAGTCTGCGGAGAACTTGCCTGATCAGGAGAGGTCATAATGATGTCTCAAAATAGATATATGCGATAATAAGATCCAGTTAGGACTCTTTCATCGCTTTTACCAATACATAGTGATGAAGATCCGTTGTCAGCCGATAGATTCGGTCAAGAAAGGCATAAAGCTGATCCGCGTCAATGGCGCCAATCAGGAATTTTCCATAGGCAAATTGAATAACGCTCCAGAAGGAGGCCTCCCAACTCTGCTTGGTCGCATCCTCGATCACGACCTTGGCAAAACCGAGCTGTTGGTAAAGTCCCCGGTAATCCTCCAGTTGCTCAATGAAATTTGCCTCAGGAAAGTGTGGCCGCTGCTCTTTGGCAACGCTGGAGATCAAAGCATCGGAAAGCACCAGGATGCCGCCAGTTTTAAGAACCCGTAACGCCTCCTGCAGGAATTTCTCCCTGGTGTGAAAATGAAAGGCCGCTTCAACACAAATAATAGCGTCAAAGGAGGCATCGGAAAATTGCAGTGCTGCCGCATCCATCTCCAAAAAGCGGCAACCAGGCGCCATCTGCCGACAGGTGTCGAGCTGCTTTGCGGAAATATTAATGCCGGTTACGTGCTCGGGAGGATAAAAATTGAGGAGAAAGCGGGTGGTCGCTCCGGTGCCACAAGCCACGTCAAGAATGGTCCCCTTCTTTTCCGGAATAAATGAGAGCAGCCTTCCGAGAAGGTTTTCGCTGGCCTCTTTGGGACTCTGCACCTGATTCTCCCAATACCCGAAGTTCAGGAATCTGCTGCCGCTATAATACTCATCCACCATCTCATTAAACATCCGCTCATCATAAAGACGGTTGAGCGCCTGCTTGGTCGGGGCATTTTGCGGTTCCACGTTCACCTCTCTCCCACTCCTTACTGTTTTTCCGAGGAACAGGCTGAATTAGGCGCCGCCTCGATGCCAGGATCAGTTGTTTTTTTACGCTTACGACGACTGCGAAACGCTCGAATGACCAAATGGTCGAGAATGGTATCCTCTGGCAGCTCAGCAAGGTAGAGGATAAGATCCGCAACCCTTTCTGGAGGAAGGGTATCCTCAGGCGGTTGGACCGGACCGTTCTGCTGCCAGATGGGAGTATCCACCGCATCCGGCAGAATCACATGCACCTTGATTCCTGCGGCCCTGACTTCCTCGGCCAAGGCCTCGGAAAGCCCGATCATGCCAAACTTCGAGGCGCAGTATACCGAGTCAAAGGCCCGCCCCTTGATGCCTGAAGTGGAAGAAATATTGACGATGTGCCCTCGTCGCTGCCGCATCATCAGTCGCAATACCGCCCGGTTAGTTAAAAAAGTTCCTTTGAGGTTAACCCCTACCACTGCATCAAATTCTTCAACGCTTGTTTGATGAAGAAGCTTGGGACCGCTTCCCTTCAGGCGAAGAATTCCAGCCGAATGCACCAGCAGATCGATCCGGCCAAAACGTTCATCAACAGCGTGCACCATAGCCTCAACCGCCTCAGGATTCTGGACATCGGCAACAAAGGACATGGCCTCGCACAAAGGAAACTTTGCTCGCAGGACGCCAAGCAGCGCCTCCAATCGGAGAGGTTCAAGGTCGACAATAACAAGCTTCGCCCCCTTCTCTGCAAGGACCAGACAGGTCGCTTTGCCGATGCCGCTCGCGCCGCCGGTAACAACTGCCACGTGATGGTCTAAACTCATAGTCTTCTCTTTCCTTATCTGGTCATTACCGCCGCCGGCTGGTCACGGAAGGCGGCTGATGCCTCTTAAGCGGTTCAATTACCGGAGCGTCAAACACAACATCCTCCGGCAACAGAAGAAGGGCATGGATGCAAGCCGCTACTCGTTCAGGCGGCAAAAGATCTTCTGGAGGGGGCAGGGGGCCGTTCTGGTCCCACATCCCGGTGTCGATGGCTCCAGGCAGAAGAGAGTGAACCCTGATCCCCGAGGTACGTAGCTCCTCGGCCAAAGATTCGGTTAGACCGATCACTCCAAATTTTGAAGCGCAATAGGCAGCGTCAAAGGCCAGACCCTTCCGGCCCGAAGTGGAGGAAAGATTGACGATTTGCCCCGCGCGCTGCCGGAGCATAGCGGGAATGACTGCCCGATTGGCGAGAAAAACACCTCGGAGGTTTGTTGTAAGCACATCGTCCCACTCTGTAACGGGCATCTGAGCCAGAGTCCGGGGGACACCGCTACCCACCCTGAGAACTCCAGCCGCAGTAATCAGGATATCGATACGGCCAAAACGCTCCATGGTGAGCATGGCCATAGTCTCCATGTCGGTCGGATTTTTCACGTCAAGGGCAAGGCCAAGGGCTTCCGCTTCAACACTATCCTGCAGCAATTCAGCCACCGCCCCATCGACTCGATCTTGATCCCGAGAAACAAGGACAACTTTCACCCCTGCCCGGGCAAGAGCCACGGCGGTACAATAGCCGATACCAATACTGCCTCCGGTGATAATAGCGACTTGTCCACTAAGGGGATTCGCTGTATCGATCATGGTGGAATATTGCTCGCATCCTGAGTTACAGGGGTGATCGGATCAGTATTCCTTGATTGGCACAGCACAGTCTGCCGAGTCCAATCCTCCTCAGTCGGAAAGAGCGCTATGCCAAAACGATACAAATTACTCATTGTATCTTCATCAATCCTCACCACCCTGCCAAGAAGCGGCGGCAAGGACTCACCCTTATGCGAAAGAGCCTTAAGTTCCAACTGTTCAGCCATCTTAAGTCGTACCCTACCCTCCACCAACAGGCCACCGGACGAGACATTGAGCGTCCTGCCAAGAAAAATCGATTTACCGTCTTGCGCCACCTGCACGGCAAATTGCATGAGGAGTCTCTCTTCCTTGCGCAATTCCGTTAGACCATCCAGAAAGCCCATAAGGGTTTGCAAAAAAATATCGGTATGAGTAAGAGGAAAAAAATGACCGGCGCCAGGGAGGATCATCGAACAAAAGTGCGGAAGATAGCGCTGGAGTCCTTCCAAAGACTCTCGAGTGAGAGCACTTTCACCGTACATCGCCATGGTGGGCTGTCGAACAGCAGCAAGCGCCTCCCGGCTTGGTTGATCAAACCGGGAAATCTCCTCACGCAATGAGGTGTTCTCAAGGAGTTCAAGCCAGCGTTTAGCCGATTTATTCCCTCCCTCCTTAGCGGAAAAAGGGATAAAAGGTTCACTTTGCTGAAGCTGTTCTCTGGCCTTTTCCTTGCGGGGTGAGGCGAATTGCTCCAGCAACCAAAGGCCTGCCTCCTTTTCACCTGCAGGGATAACCAGTCCTACTTCCTCAAGTTTTCTGGTAATAATCGCACTTTCAGGCGGGGTCTCTTCAGCGCTCATCGGCTCAAGACTTCGCACCCGTGTGTCTGCGAGAAAAATGCTTCGTATCCGTTCCGGCGCCATTACTGCGCACTGAAGGGCCACCATCCCTCCAAAACTGTGTCCGACGATATCCGCCTGCTGCACCTTCAAATTATCTAACTGACACAATACATCCTCAGCAAAGTCACTCACACTATAGCCAAGCTTGGGCATACTGCTCAGACCATGGCCGCGCAAGTCAATAAGGATGACTCGGTAACGCCTTGCCAGAGGCAGCAACAGCCGTGGGGCCCAGAATCCGTGATTGGCTCCCAATCCATGAATAAGGACAACATTTCGGCCTGCACCGAGAGTAGAGTGGTGAAGACTTACACCGTTACGAACAATCTTGGCCACAGCCCCCTCTCACTCGATATACCCAAGGGCCTTCATCTGGTTCATAATGGCGTTCTCTTCGTCTGAAGAAGTATGATAAGCCCCTTGAACAGCATAAGAATCTGGCGGCAAGGTAGGAGGTCCTTTCCTGATCGGTGTTTCTTTGAGACAAGCCTCCTCGAACACCCCTGGCGGAATCCTTCCCTCTATATCTTCTGAGATGGGAAGTCCAAGGGAATAAAGCAGGATCGGGGTGATGTCGCAGATGGAAAACTCGCTAGCCGTCACTCCCTGTGGAAAGCCTGGTCCACGCGCAATAAAAACCCCTTGCGGATAGTGGGTACCCTCTGGATGCGGGCGGGTAGCCACACAAGGTTCCTTGCGCAGAATGGAGATGAAACTGTGATCCCGCATTACAAGTGTCAGATCAGGCGCTTGTCCGTTATTGGCGCCAGGATAGGCCTCCTCCCGGGTGAAAACTTGCTTGACAATAGTTCGTCCGGTATCTGGGTTTTCAACCTTTAACAATTTATCTCGAAGCTCGTTGCGAAAAACTTCGTACTTGTCCGCCGGGACACCAAAGTCATTCCCGGACTTGGCCTGCCGGATATAAATGCCGTTGGAGGTCGTCGAACGAGCGTACGCTGTGGTTTTTTCCCAGTCAAGGTGGACAAAGTGCTGATCGACCAAACGCTGAACACTCTGTTGAGTTTTGGCATCCGAAGATTCTAAATCTTTCCAGACAAGATAACCCTCCTGTTCAAGCCAGGTGTTGACTCGAAAAACCTCATACGCGGGACCAAATCCATGATCAGAGGCGAGCACAACCCGGGCATCTGGTCCAGCCATCTCGCAGAGATCCGCCAAGAAACCATCAAGGTCCCGGAAATAACCGAGGATATGCTCTCGCACCTTGTTATCCTCATCGGAAAGAGTGCCGGAAAAACACGCAGGGTCGAGCAGACGCCAACCAATATGGAGCATCTTATCCATCCCGTCAAAAAGAATAGCCGCAAGATCGAGCTGCCCCTTGCTCATAATCTGACGGGTGATATTAAACCAGTGCTGTTCACGTCGGCGATGAAAATACACCCAATTCTCGAACTCTTCCGCCGGCACTCCCTTAGCCGCCTCCTTCTCCAAAGCAAAATCCCAGGCAAACTCTCGGGGATTAAAGTCAGGAATGGTTTTCAACTCCTCGTATATCTCTTGAGGATGGGTGCTGCGGCGCAGATGCTTCCAGGAGACAAGGCCGGGGACAACAAAACCGTTCACAGCCGGTGGAGGGGCCATGATCGGAAAGTTGAGCGAACAGACTCGCCCACCCTGCCTTGAAACCATAGACCAAATCGTTTCGCACTGGATGTCGCGAAAATTATACAGGGTAAAATAATGGTCGGTGGTGCGTTGTTCCGCCCAAATAAAGTCGATAATCCCATGGTTACCCGGCGTCCTTCCAGTCATAAGCGTTGTCCACGCCGGAGGAGTAAGAGGATTAACAGTAGAACGGAGTTCGGCCCGTACCCCTTGCCGGACAAAATCACTCAAGAAAGGCATAACGCCCTGCTCCATCAGGATATCCAGGATAGTGAAGGTCGCGCCGTCTAGGCCAATCAAAAGGGTCGGATGCATCATTCGCTCCCCTGTGTGCGCTAACAAATTAAACGCTCGTGTTGAGATGAGAATAGAGAAGTCGCACAGCGTCGTCTACTATGATTTCATCGACGTAGCGGCCATCGGTCATGAGCACCTCTTCCCAGGGTAACCCCCGACGCTGAAACTTCTCTTCCATGGCTACAATAAACTGTACAATATCGATGGATTCGAAGGCAAGATCACCTACGAGTTTCGTATTGACGTCAATTCCACCATTAAAATCAAGATCCCAGTCCTGGGTCATATCCTTAATGATTTCGACAACGTCATGCGCTAGTTGTTCCCTAGAATAGATCTGAGCACTCATTCAATCATTCTCCTGTGTTAAATATGTCTCTGCTCAATAAATTTACCAATAAGAGGCCCGAGAAAAGCAATTATTCAATAGACATGCTCCTGTTCAATCGACAAAACAGGGGACATAGATGTGATAGAGTTGCCGCGAAAAATATCGGCCGGGATAATTTATTATATGAATGTTCGGAATAAAACTTGGTGGATGGACTGCACGATAAAAGACGGTTATTAACCGAAAATCTTTCGATCAATTGAAACAAGAACTCTGAAAACTTGATCGCCTTCATAACTAAATAATTTTCCGCGTATATTAAGAACATGTTGGGTGAACGAACAAGGGCAAATTCCTTTTCCCAGACATACCATAACAATCAGAAAGCAACTTACGTAATGATAATCACTAGTAAAAAATCCCATATATGTCAATTACTTTACTAGTAATTATTTTATAATTCAAATCAATTTCGACACACCTCACGATACAAGAACTCTCACAAAACGTCTCAGGATACTCTAGATATTAGTTATAACCTCTCAATAAACGGTTTTTTTCATAAATTTTCCCTGCCCACAGTGCCCACTGACTCATAATAGTAACCTGTCTAAGCAAAAAAACAACCTAAACAAACACAGAGGAAAGTCTGATAAAAAAAGATAAAACGCCCTGAGTAAGAGATCGGAACAGTAGGTGGTGTCGACACCGTTGGCGTCAGTACCTTAATGCGGAGGTAGGCATTCGAAGCAGATTCGGGGATAAAAGATGGCGCGGCAGTTGACTTGAGAAAACAAAAAACCGTTTTTCCCTTGAGATTAGCTCAACTAACTCTATTTCTAAAGGGATAATCAAGTCAAGCGTAAGCCTCAGGCAACATGGCTGTGGAAAGAATTTTATACATCAATCACAAGACGTTATGCCTCACAACACTCCACGCCCAGGAGAAGATAACTCGAAAACTATTTTGGACTGTTTCTCCTTTCGTAAATCTTTAGAATTACCAAGGTAATCCAGGCAACGATCAAGAGTCCAACGGTAAACAGGCTATAGGAGACAGGCCAAGGGATTGTCTTAGTCATCATCGAAAACTCTGACATCCCTCCGATACCAGCAATCACATTAAGGGGCAGGAAGATAAGACTAAGCACCGTCAGGCGATATATTACCCTATTCTGGTTGATATTGATGAATCCGACAGTAGCATCCATCAAAAAGTTGATCTTTTCAAACAAAAAGGCGGTATGCCCATCAAGAGACTTGATGTCTCGAAGAATTTGTTGAGCATCCTCAAGTTGAGCGGAAGTGAGAAGTTTTCTCCGAATCAGGAAGGTCAGTGCGCGACGAGTATCCAGAACATTTCTGCGAATGCGTCCGTTAAGATCCTCCTCTTCTGCGATTGCAGCAAGGGTTTTAGCAGCATCCTCATCGGTCATTGTTCTGTTAAGTACCTGTTTACCTACCGCACCAAGCTCAAGGTAGCTCTCCTCCAACGAATCTGCTGAATATTCGGCGTCAGCCGCATAAAGATCCAGCAAAATGTTTACGCCATCAGAAACATAGCTGTTAGGAATACGCGCACGTAAACGCTGCAGACGAAAAACAGGAAGTTCCTCCTGGCGAACGGAAAACAATATCTCTCGAAACAAGATGAATGCAACCGGGACGTTACGCGAATCCCCTTCCCTGTCGAGTAAGAAATCAGAATGCAGATGGATTTCGTTATTCTCTTCCACAAAAAAACGCGCACTGGACTCAATGTCTGTAAGGTCTTCTGGATCGGGTAGTTCCAGCCCAAAATATTCCCCTATTTTTTGCCGATCAGCTTTAGTTGTCCCAACCAGATCGACCCAAATAGGCTTGATACCCTCCAGATCTTCAACCGACTCAATAGTGGTCTGACATAATTGGCCCTGCGCCAGTTCGAAGGCATTCACCACACAAGCAGATCCGAGATAACTGCTGCGAGTGGCCAGCGTATCTCTGGTTGCGTCGGAAACCTCACTTAAGATCTCGTCTGTCAGTTTGTCGTTGATCTGCCCCCAGACCAAAAACAAGTCATCCGGTGAAAGTTCATCAAGGATGTCAGCAATTTCAGAAGGTGCCATCCGAGCAAACACCGCCCCTAGCTCGACCAAATGCTGCTTATGCACCATAGATCCGACCAGGTCTTGACGTGGCATCTCCTGCTTATGGATCATTCCTTCCACGAGTTTGTGTTTGGTCAATAGATCTTGAATAGTCTGCAGTGACATGGCTAACGCCTCAATTGGAGGGAAGTAGATAAAGATGGCTGCCAATGATAGTGAAATCTAGCGATATGGCAATAACAGGATTTCACGGAAAGTAACGAAAAATAACTGTTTTGTTTTTATTGCAGGTGCCTCAGGCGGGCAAACATACAAAAAAGGGGTTAACTCAATTAGAGCTAACCCCTTGTCAACACTGGTCGGGATGAGAAGATTCGAACTTCCGGCCCCTTGAACCCCATTCAAGTGCGCTACCAGACTGCGCTACATCCCGACCCAATTACTAAGATATCAAATCTCTAATCGCTAACAATTGCCTTTTGACTTCATGAACCATAGTGAACACAGACACAGGCAAAGTACCCTTAATATCATCTTTTGGTTTTCTCGCCAAGGACTTTCTGGCACCTGCTAAGGTCATTCCATCTTCATGGAGCATTTTTTTGAGGAGTAAGATATTCTCGACATCAACACGTCGATACATCCGTTGCTTGGAGCCGACACGCTGTGGTTTTATTGTGGTGAATTCAGACTCCCAATAGCGTAATGTATGCGGCTTGACGCCTGTCAGTCGACAAACCTCACCAATTTTGAAATATACCTTATCTGGAATCTCAATGGTCTCAGTGTTGTTACGCCCCACGCTGATGCCCTATTGTCTGAAGAATCAAATACTCCTGTTAATCCTGTCTCTCAACGATTTGCTTGGCTTAAATGATACCATACTTCGACTAGTAATTTCTATAGTCTCGCCAGTTTTAGGATTTCTGCCTATTCTTGAAGTTTTCTTTCTCAACTTAAAGGATCCAAACTGAACCAGCTTGACATTCTCCTCTGAAAGCAACGCCTCCTTGATTTGATCGAAGAAAGCATCAACTATATCTCCAGAAATCTGCTTGGAGAATCCAACCTGATCATAAATGGCATTAGATAAATGCCTGCGTGTAACGTTATCAGCACTCATCTCATAACTCCCGTAATTGGCCATCAAATCGAGTACGAATAAATTCCATGATGGCATTGTGAACCTTACCAACAGCTCCATCATCAAGCGTCTGCTCTTCAGAATGATAAGTAATTGACAAAGCGACACTTTTCATCCCTTCAGCAATAGGCTTCCCTCGATACACATCAAATATCTCGACTCGACGGACAAGTGGAAAGTTATTGTCCATGATCGATGCTGCTATTTTGCCCGCACCAACATCCTCTCTGACAACACAAGCCAAATCCCAGGAAACCGAAGGAAATTTGGATAGAGGCTTAAACAAGGGCCGTGCTGGTTCAAGGTCGAAAATTAGATCAAGGTCAATATCAAAAAAGAAAACATCCTGCTTAATGCCAAATGATTTCAACGTTGATCTCTTAAGTTGCCCAAGAATTCCAACTTGCAGATCCCCGACCACTATGGCGAGCGATACCGCCTGATCAACGTATATAGGCGGCGTATTAAAAGCAACACACTGAACTTTACTCAACCCGAGTTGATTCATTATGATCTCAACTATACCCTTCAGATCATAAACATCAAACAACCGTGAGCCATAATGGAGAACTGGCGAATCGACACCGGGTCTTCCTGAAAAAACTGCAGTCAGTCGTAAGCCCTCATGAGGCTGTTCCTGCCCAGACACTGGCCAAAATACTTTACCTATCTCAAAAAGGCCGATGTCACTATTCTGACGATTCAAGTTATGCTTAAGATTCTCCATCAACCCGGGCAACAACATGGTTCTCATTACACCTTGATCATCTGCCAGGGGATTGATCAACTTTACCTGATTCCGTAGCGGATCATCTGCTCTCAATCCTAAAAGATCGCCATACCGCTCCGAGGTAAAGCTGTAATTGACTGCTTCATATGCCCCAAGGGCTACCATTACAGTCGCAAGACGTTGCCTGATTGATCTCGCAGGGTCCTGAACTGACATGCTCATGGGAACAACGGGCATGGTTGACGGAATTTCATTATAACCCTTTAATCGAGCTATTTCTTCTATCAGGTCGATTTCACGTTCAATATCGACTCTGAAACTAGGTGCAATGACCTGCAACGTATCAGGGCCTGCAACTGTGGATTCTATACCAATCCGGGCAAGTAACGAAGAAATTTCCGATTGATCTACGCTAATTCCGAGCTGTGCGCACGTCCTGCTGGTTCTCAAGATGATTTGCTTGGGCACAAAAGAATTGGCGGCACAGTCAATTCCTCCTGGGACGAGTTCTGCCTCGCACAACTCTACAATTAACTGTGCCGCCCGCTCAAGAGCATTAATTGTTCCCCTGGGATCAACACCGCGCTCAAAGCGGTATGATGCATCAGTGGATAACGCTAATGCTCTACTGGTGCGACGAATACCAACCGCATCAAAGCAAGCGCTTTCAAGCAGAATTTCGGTAGTCTGTGCTGATACTTCCGAATTCTGCCCACCCATGACTCCTGCAATAGCAACCGGTCTTTGTCCATCACATATCAACAGCATGTCGGCATCAAGTGACCTGTCGACACCATCAAGAGTGGTCATCCTCTCGCCTTCAACAGCATTGCGAACGATTATTTTTTGGCCATGGACTAGGGAGAAATCAAAGGCATGAAGTGGCTGCCCGTATTCGAGCATCACGAAATTGGTAATATCAACGACATTATTGATTGGACGAAGCCCTACTGCCATCAACAGTCGTTTTAACCACCATGGGGAAGGACCAACAGTAACATTCTTAAGCAGACGTGCTGCATAACGAGGGCAAGCTTCTGGAGCAGAAACTTCAACAGCAAAAGCCTCGTGATTGGTCGCGAGGGGGAAAGCGGAACTCACCGGCATCTTCAACTGTGCGCCAGTAACACCAGCCACTTCACGAGCTATCCCGATAAGACTAGTACAATCGGCTCGATTAGGGGTAATATCAACCTCAATCATAGTGTCGAGCAACCCCAAAGCATCAACCAGCCTATCACCACAACGACACTCTTCAGACAATTCCATGAGCCCGGCGCTGTCTATGGCAATGCCGAGTTCTGTACCAGAACACAACATTCCCTCAGAAACCTCACCTCGGAGTTTGGAAGTTTTGATCACAAACCCAGCAGGCATTGTGCACCCTGGCAAAGCAACGGGTACAAGCATACCAGCCTTGACATTCGGGGCGCCACAGACAATCTTTTTTCGGTCATCACCTACAATGACCTCACAAAGAGTGAGTTTATCGGCGTTGGGATGCTTTGCGACAGAGAGCACCCGCGCGACTTTAATCTGATCAATGTTTTGATAGAGTGCCTCTACCGCATCAACCTCAAGCCCCAGCATAGTAAGCCGGTGAGCAAGTTCGGTCGGGGTGAAACTAAAGTCTACGTATTGCTTGAGCCAATTAACGGTAAATTTCATTGGATATATTTTAGACTGAGAGCTGCTTAGAACTGCCGCAAGAAACGGATATCATTTTCATAAAACAGCCGAATATCTGTAATGCCATATTTGAGCATCGCAATCCGTTCGACCCCTAAACCAAAGGCAAATCCGCTATACTGTTCAGGGTCATAACCAACTTTAGCAAAAACTTCTGGGTCAATTAATCCAGCGCCAAGAATCTCTAACCACCCAGTCTGTTTACAGACACGGCACCCTGCCCCTGCACAAATAACACAGGCAATATCAACTTCCGCGCTTGGCTCAGTAAATGGAAAAAAACTTGGACGAAAACGTATTGCCGTATCCGGTGAAAAAACTTGTGAGATAAAAGTCGACAGAACTCCCTTCAAGTCTGCAAATGAGACATTTCGGTCAACCAGAAATCCTTCTACCTGGTGAAACATGGGAGTATGCGTAATATCGGAATCACAGCGATAGACTTTGCCTGGTGCGATCATCCTCAACGGAGGCGACTGTTTTTCCATGGTGCGCACTTGCATCGGCGAAGTGTGCGTTCTGAGCAGGACATTGGAGCTGATGTAGAAGGTGTCATGCATATCACGAGCTGGATGATGCTCAGGGATATTAAGTCCTTCAAAATTATAGAAATCGAGTTCGATATCTGGCCCTTCCGCCACAGTAAAACCAAGGCGCTCAAAAATAGCGCAGATATCTGACATGACCTGTGTTACCGGATGATGCTTACAAAAAGGGGTAGCACGGCCAGGCAAGGTCAAATCATCTAAAATTATGGCTTTACTTTTCGAGGCGCCTGATACTGAGTCGAAAGATGACTGTTTCTCAGAAAAAGCCGCCTCGATCTGCTGTTTTATCTCATTGGCCAGCTTACCAAATCGAGGTCGGTCAGCTTCTGATACTTGACTCAAGCTGCGCATAATTGAAGTAAAAAGGCCTTTACGGCCCAGATACTTTACTCGGCAGGACTCCAAGCCATCACAGGCTTGAACAGCATCAATACTTTCCAACGCCTCGCTTTTTAGGCAGAGGAGTTCTTCTTCCATAGGAAACGGAGATGGCAAGTTATGAAGCCAGCTTTATAACTTGGGTGAAGGCGTTGGGATCGAGAATGGCCATATTGGAAAGAACCTTACGATCAAGTTCAATCTTTGCCTTTTTCATACCACCAATCAGCTTGCTGTAAGAAAGTCCGTTCATTTTGGCAGCTGCTGAAATACGAGCTATCCATAACCGACGGAAATCTCGTTTCTTTTGACGACGATCACGATAAGCATAACACAGCGCGCGTTCAACGGCTTCGGTGGCTGATCTGATCAGACGATGTCTACCACCAACATACCCTTTGGCCATTTTCAATACTCTATTTCTTCGGCGACGCGCCTTAAAACCACGGCTAACTCTAGGCATCGTATTCTCCTTGCTCGTAATGCACGATAAAAAATTATATATAACTAGCTCAGGTGATCATTCAATCCGTAATCTATTACAGCTTTTACACAAGTGATAGAAAATTAAAAAACATTATACAACCGATCTGCCCTGAATGAAAAAACGACTTATAAGTACGGAAGTAATTTCTTGATGTTTGGTGCGTTAGTTGGATCGACCAATGCGCTCTTACGCAAATTACGCTTCCGCTTGGTGGTCTTCTTGGTCAAGATATGACTGGAGAAGGCCTTACTGCGTACTATTTTTCCAGACGCACTCATTTTAAATCTCTTGGCAGCGCCTCTATTTGTTTTCATCTTTGGCATTACAAATCTCCCTCACATTATTTGGGCCCGACATACATGACCATCTGTCGGCCTTCCATTTTTGGTTCTTGAACTATAATCGCTATATCCATTACGGCATCAGCGATTTTCTTTAACGTATCATTCCCTTGAGTCTCTGCATAAACAATCTCTCTACCTCGGAAACGAACCGTGATTTTTACTTTATTTTTTTGTTCAATAAACTTACGAATATTTTTTATCTTAAAATCAAGGTCATGTTTCTCAGTTTTCGGCCTGAGTTTAATTTCCTTTACCTCGATAACGGTCTGCTTCTTTTTGGCCTCTGCAAGTTTCTTACTCTGTTCATACCGAAACTTGCCATAATCCATTATCCGGCATACAGGAGGTTCTGCATTAGCTGATACTTCAACCAAGTCAAGGCCTGCTTCTTGTGCCGTTCGCAACGCTACAAGGTTGGACAATATGCCAAGCTGTTCTCCGGTTTCAGAAATAACTCGAACTTCCTTGTTATTAATCTGATTATTTATTCTGACCCTTGCCTCTGCACCCTTGGGAGCAGCCTTTGTTCGACCTTTAATATTCGCACCTCATACATTAGGTTTTTTTGAACAATACCATTCACTGTCACTCCGAACTAACAGGGATCTGGCTTTCCACTCTGATCATCTCGATGAACTCAGGGACAGACATAGCAGGCAAATTCTGACCGTCACGTAAACGAACCGTCACTTTTTGCTCCTCAACTTCTTTATCTCCGATGATCAACATATACGGTATCTTGACCAATTGGGCCTGCCGTATCTTATAGTTTAGCTTTTCGTTTCTAAAATCTTTTTCAATCCGAATGCCAGATTTCTTCATCTGACGATATACACCTTCTGCGTATTCAGCCTGTGCATCGGAGATATTCATAACCCTGGCTTGAACAGGGGCGAGCCATAACGGAAATACCCCTGCGTAATGTTCAATCAGTACTCCGAAAAATCGTTCAAGAGATCCCATCAATGCCCGATGAATCATAATAGGCTGATGCTCGGCGCCATCTTCACCAGTATAGGTTATACCAAATCGTTCAGGGAGATTGAAATCTACCTGAATTGTTGAACATTGCCAATAACGGCCAAGGACATCTCTAATCTTAATATCAATCTTAGGACCATAAAAAACTCCCTCCCCTGGATCAACCTGAAAGGAAAGACCTTTATTTTCCAGAGCAAGCTTCAGCGCATCTGTCGCTTTCTCCCAATTTCCATCACTACCAACGTATTTTTCAGGACGCGTTGACAGATAAATCTGATAGTCTGAAAATCCGAAAGTCTTCAGAATATGAAGATTCAAATCAAGAATATTGAATATCTCTTTTTCCAACTGCTGAGGCAGACAGAAGATATGAGCGTCATCCTGAGTAAAGCCACGGACACGCATCAGGCCATGGAGGGCGCCAGTCCTTTCATAACGATATACGGTACCCAGTTCACACCAGCGAATCGGGAACTCTCGATAACTCCGTTTTCTCGACTGATAAATAGCGATGTGAAATGGACAGTTCATCGGCTTGATCTGGTAATTGACATCGTCAACTACCATGGGAGAAAACATGTCATCCACATAAAAATCGAGATGGCCAGAGGTCTTCCACAGATCACGCCGTGCTATCTGAGGCGTAAAAAGTAACTCATAATCATTACGATAATGCTCGTCCTTCCAGTAATCCTCGAGCAATTTCCTGAGTTGTGCACCCTTCGGTTGCCACAAGATCAAACCAGGACCGACTTGATCACTTATGGTAAAAAGCTCAAGCTCTTTGCCAAGTTTGCGGTGATCCCTTTTTTTCGCTTCTTCAAGATTATAAAGAAAGAGTTTCAGCGCCTTCGGGTCAGCAAAAGCAGTCCCGTACAAACGCTGGAGCATGGCGTTCTTCTCATCACCACGCCAATACGCCCCTGCCACCTTAATAAGAGTAAAGGCTTTAAGCCAGCCGGTACTAGGCAGATGCGGCCCTCGACAAAGATCGACAAA
This sequence comes from Desulfobulbaceae bacterium, assembly GCA_013792005.1. Classification (NCBI taxonomy): domain Bacteria; kingdom Pseudomonadati; phylum Thermodesulfobacteriota; class Desulfobulbia; order Desulfobulbales; family Desulfobulbaceae; species Desulfobulbaceae bacterium. Next base: position 37,550 of record VMSU01000190.1, on the reverse strand, counting down.
ATCACCCTGCTGATAGAGACTGACTCTCTCAGCATCTAATTCCTGGATGATTTCCAGCTTATATTTCTGTCCTTTCTCTTGAAAAAACGCAAGCGCTTCAGCTTTACTGACCTCTGTCCGAACAAAAGGACGGTCAGCATCAACGATGGACTGCATCTGTACTTCTATTTTTTCAAAATCGTCAGTCGAGAAAGGCTCTTTCTTGTCAAAATCATAGTAAAAACCATCTTCAACCGAGGGACCTATCGTCACTTGCACTTTGTGCCCATACAGGTCGAGTACTGCCTGAGCCATGATGTGAGCAGCGCTATGCCTCAAGACATCAAGCCCCTCAGTACTCTCAACAGAAATGGCCTCGACAACGGCATTCTCAGTGAGTGTGCTGCTCAGATCAACAAGATTTCCGTTGACTCTGGCGGCAACAGCACTTTTTCTGACCTTGTTGGGATATAAAGACTTAATCGCCTCCGCCACGGTGCTGCCATTCGGCACATCCTTACTCTCACCAGTCGGATTGGAAATACAAATCTCGCTCATCGTGTACAACACCCCAACAAAAACTACCCTTATGAACAAATAAGCTCCGTACAAAGTACGAAGCTTAATGATTAACTGGTAGGCACGAGCGGATTCGAACCGCTGACCTCTTGCGTGTCGAGCAAGCGCTCTAACCAACTGAGCTACGCGCCTATGACCATTATATTTTTCCTACAACTGCTTAATGCGTTTATCCGTCCGTGAATACCAATAATTGTGGCCCATGTCAAGGATATTGTCTCATTTATTTAGCTGTCATCCGTGATTCTATTGAGCGGGCCAGGGTATGTTCATCGGCATATTTAATGTCCATTCCTAAGGGAATTCCGCAGGCCAAACGAGAGACACCAACCATGTTTTTGAGACGCTCGGCAAGATAGGAAGCAGTCGCCTCTCCTGGCACAGTGGAACTGGTAGCCAGCAGCACTTCACATACTCCGCCAGCCTTGACCCGATCAAGTAAGGCATCAACTTTGATCTCTGATGGACCAATCCCGTCCATGGGAGACAGCACTCCATGCAAGATATGATACAACCCCTGAAACGCCCCTGTTTTCTCAATAGCGATGAGGTCCCCTGGACCTTCAACCACACAAATCATCTGCCTGTCTCTGCTCTCATCGCTACAGATCATACATGGATTATGCTCAGAAAAAGCAAAGCAGCTCTCGCAGAGGCGAATAGCTGCATGTAACTCAGCGAGATCACTTGCAAAACCATGAGCCTCGGCCTCAGGTCGTCTCAGAATATGCAGAGCCAGCCGGGTAGCGGTTTTTTTACCTACCCCGGGCAAACGTTCAAAATCATGAATTAGACGAGCCAAAGCAGCTGGTACGACCTCCATACACTTCCCTGTCGATTAAAAGATTCATGGTCAATCATGACTCATTGAATAATGTGTGATATCAGTGAGTAAACGACCACTTCTCTACTCACTAACCGTCAACTGTCAACCGCAAACCGATGCCTAAATAACTACGAAAATAGGCACTTTCGTGCCAGAACATATCAATCAGGAAAACATCCCCGACATACCAGGAATATTAAAACCACCGGTCAAATGACGCATTTCATTTTGCATCGCTTCGCGTGCCTTCCGCATAGCATCATTGACTCCAGCGACAATGAGATCCTCAAGTAACGTTTGTTCTTCCGGATTAATTACCTCGCGGTCAATTGCGATTGATAACAACTCGCTCTTACCATTGACCGTCACTGTCACCATCCCACCCCCGACGGTTACGGTGATCTTCTGCCCAGCCAATTCATCCTGAATTTCAGCCATCCGTTTTTGGAAATGCTGCGCGTGTTGCATAACTTGATTAATATCCATACAACCCTCCCGATCGTGTATTCAAAATCACAATGCCCCCTCACTACAAAGTGCCTAAGAAAAAGCGTAATTACACAGGTTAACGGTAATCAGTTATCGGTTTACGGTTAAAAGAATCATGATTAGTCATAAATCATCGCATGATACTCAATATCAGTGTGTCCTCATCCATTGGCAGGACCCAATCACCGTCAACCGTCAACCGTCAACTGTAAACCGACAAGCTGAGCAGTTACGAAAAAGCACCATTATCTCACCGACTCCTGGGGCCGGTCCTGATTCCCGTCACTTGGCCTCCAAAAATCTCCACAGCAATTTGCACCCTGGGATCGTTGGACAAAGCACGTCGGTCTTCCTGGGGTTGATCAAGCTCACCACCTGTCGTCTTTCCTGCCACCTCAATCCTGACACCAAGTTCCTTCTGGAAAAAATCCTGGGCAAACTCAGTGAGAAGCTTACGATTGGCTGCATCCTGCAACATGTGACATTCAGCAGATTCGTCATAACGTACAATGAGCGTACCATTCTCTTCCGTCACCTTCTCAGCCTGACCGAGCGTGACGGCCATCCACTTTTTACGCTCTCGAACATGACCAAGAAAAGCATCCCAATCGCGCTCCACATTGCGCACAGCTTGGCATGAAACATGTGTGCTGTCTACAAGGGAATGACTCTCGTCCTCCACCTCTTCATCGTCCGTCGTCTCCTCCTCCGCCGTCACCACAGCAGACAAAGAAGAGTCTGACGCCTTTGCCGCTGGCTCTGCAGGAACAACAACCGAGGCGCTTACATGGATGATTCCTGGTACAGGCTTGCTCACAGACCCTACACCCGCTACCCCCCTATCAATCGTAGAGGCAGGCGCCAACATATCTCCTTCCGGAAGAGAAGATGGAAAAATCGGCGCCGGATGCCCGTCAAGCAGTGCATCAAGCCGCGTGAGAATGGTTGAAACAGGCACAATCGCTCCGGCCTGCACGACTTTTACGAAAAGCATCTCGATGATCATCCTGGGATGAGCAGCATACTGCATCTCCTCCATCCCTTTCAATACCAAACTAAACAAGTTGCTTAAAGTTTCAATGGAATGCCTGCCGGAAATTTCCTTAACCAATGCCATCTCCTGTTCGGAAATATCAAGGATGACAGATGGCTCTTTGCTGGTTTTAGCGATGAGGAGAGAACGGCAAAAAAAGAGCAGTCCCTGAGCGAAACGTTTCAGATCCATCCCCTGACTGTAGGTCTCATTGAGCAAAGACAAGGAGCCTGCCAAGTCCCCACCAAGAAGTGCCGAGGCAAGCGTTGCAAATACCCGACGATCCACCAAGCCCAAGACTAACCGCAGATCATCTTCCGTTACAGTATCTCCACCGAAGGCAAAGATCTGATCCAACAAACTTAAGCCATCACGAACACTGCCATCGGCCTCGGTGGCGATTATATCCAGTGCTGGCGAAGTAATTGTCACCCCTTCCCGACTGGCAATTGAGGCAAAAAAATCAAACAAGGCCTTAAACGGCACCCGCTTCAACTCATACCGCTGGCACCGAGAAAGGATAGTGACCGGAACCTTATGGATTTCTGTAGTGGCAAACATGAAAAACACATGCTCGGGCGGTTCTTCGAGGGTCTTGAGGAGAGCGTTGAAGGCCTCGGTTGTCAACATATGAACTTCATCAATGATGATAACTTTGAACCGTTCCTGGGCAGGCATGAAGCGGATATTTTCTTTCAGGTCGCGGATCTCCTGAATACCGCGGTTGGACGCGCCGTCAATCTCATGAAGATCAAGGGCATTGCCCTTAATGATTGCCAGACAGGAGGAACATTTGTCGCATGGGGCTTCAGCCGGATTATGACAATTTATGGCCTTAGCCATGATCCGAGCGATGGTGGTCTTGCCAACTCCACGAACGCCGCTGAAGATCAGAGCATGGGCGACACGGTTACGGCGAAGAGCGTTTTGAAGGGTGCGGACAATCGGTTCTTGACCGACGATGTCACAAAATGTTTGAGGACGCCATTTTCTGGCAAGAACGCGATATGACATGGACTACGAAAAGTGGTTACCGTTTTTTTTACTTGATCGGCAAAGCATTCGCACACCCGAGAGGACAAAAAAAAGATAGCCAGGCACCCCCGCGGCACATAAAGGTATTCACTACCGTTGCTTCCTCCCGGACCTGGCGGGGTTCGTGAGCCTTTATTGCGCGGGACCCGGCTATCAAAAAAAACAATCTATATGATGGTGGCGGAGAGGGAGGGATTCGAACCCTCGGTACGTTGCCGTACACACGCTTTCCAAGCGTGCTCCTTCGGCCACTCGGACACCTCTCCACAGCGTCCATGCAGTACGCTCAGGAAGGATTGAAAATGTCCATTCGAGACGCACTACATTTTAAGAGTGTATCATATACAATTAAATGATTAGTTTGGAAAGAAGAAAGTTAACCATTCTCTTCAACCTGTCACATTCAATACGCTGCAACCATGACAGAGTCTTTGCCCCCTGTACAATATACACTCCGTCTCAAATAAAAACCTGCTGCCGTCAGATTAAGCTCCGAGGCTAATTGCCTCCCCTTACACATCGAGCAAGGGAATACGGATTAACCTTATTATCCTGTGCTCCTGTGCCTTGCTCAAAAAAAACTGCAGCTGCCAGACCATTGGGGGGTGTTTGTCCCGGAATTGTGGTCGATGTCCAATAAAAGAAGGGAGAATTGTTATTTCCGAAAATCGGGTCAATAGCTGGATTGGACCGACTATCATCAACAAGAGAGAGCAACGCCTTATAATTAGGGAGGCGCCAGTCTATCGCCCCACCCAGAGACAATCCTTCGCAATACGCGATAGCCCCTTCCCAGGTCCTTTGCACACCATCGTCCGTCTGCTGCCAGACAAGTTTAGTGCGGGTATCGGTTACCGTACCGTTGCCATTGTCGGTATAATTCACTGCCCAGGCTGGTATCGCCAACAACACGCCAATAACTGCCAGAAAATTACGAATCTTAATCATCACTTCTCCTCATGATAAACTTTGATACTATTCAATTTCCGCAACCCTCACCGACCTCCACGAACGCATCGCACATAATTGGCGCCTGTCTTTTGCAGCGGGAACAGAGGATTAACTAAATTAGTAAAAGACACCGTCCAGGCGCTTGTAGACGACAGAGCACCTGAGACACCTGTCCAATATCTATCCGATTTGGTGCTGGTAAAAGTTGGATTGATGGCTGGTTGCTGTCGCCCCATATCCAAAATTGTGATCAATTCCTGTCGGCTCGGCAATCGCCAGTCGGATTGATTTCCAAGAGTCAGATCACTGCAATAACTGATGGCAGCATCCCAGTTCCGTTTGGTATTGTCATCTTGCTGTTGCCAAATCAGACCAGTATTCTGATCAACCACTGTAGCACCTTCCACCACATAGGATAATGGGTTAAGCGGATAATCATGATCCTCGCCAAAGGTATTTGTATACGAAGTGGTCTGGCCACTATCCGGGAACTGATAGGACTGCTGATCAACTGAACACCCAGAGGCATCGACAGTTGCACCAGAGGCGGTAAAAGGGCACTGATCCAGTGCATCGGAAACCCCGTCATGATCGGTATCCAACTGCGACAGCGCACAGCCATTGACATCGACGCTCTGACCGGTCGGGGTAGCCGAACAAAGATCCAGGTCATCGTTAACAGTGTCGTTATCGGTATCGAGTTGCGAAAGTGCACAGCCGTTGCTATTTACAGCCTGCCCTGCCGGGGTATTGGGGCAGAGATCCTGAGTATCTGCCACGGTATCCTGGTCAGTATCGGCACAGCCATCTGCCGCAACAGGCTGCCCTGCAGGAGTCCCGGGACAGAGATCAAGGGGATCGACAACACCATCGTGATCGGAATCCAGTTGCAACAGGGCACAACCATCAGCATCAACAGCCTGTCCGACCGGGGTATTGGGGCACAGATCAACTGCATTCTGAACAAGATCTTCGTCGTCATCCAGATAGAGATCATCATTGACAATGGTTACTGTCGCTGATGCCGGGGTACCAATAGCTGCAATACCGGTGGCAAAATACAGGATGGCATTCACGGTTTTGTTAACGGAATGCACGTTATTGTCCACAATAGGAATAACAAAGGTCTTGTCAGCCATGTCTCCATCGGCCCAGTTTAACCACCCCATAGTGAGTCCATAATCTGAAAATAGAACTGCCGATCCGCCATTAGCCTCATAATACACCCCTACCGGACCAGTGCTGTTTCCGGTTCTTTTGGCCGTAATAGTTGCTACCCCACCATTCTCATTAACAGAATAGGTCGAAGAGTCCAAAGCGATAAGAGCCGGCACCTCGTCTTCAACGATAGTCAACCAGGTCCAATATTGGGTCCCTATAATTGCACCGCCTGCTGGATTGGTAAGCTGAATCCATACTCGCCTGTTGAGTGATGAATACGCGAGATTGTCGATGATACTTACTGTAAATGTCTTGTCAGTCATATCACCAATCCCCCAAACCAGTGTGCCAGAGGTGGCAGTGTATTGCGTGCCTACCTGGGCATCCCCACCACTCGTAGCATAATTTACTGACACTGACTTACTCGCCCCTCCAGTTCGAGAAACAGTAATAGTTGCTGTACCAGCATTCTCGTTAACACTATACGATGCACTCGGAAAGGCTATGATGGTTGCGGGCTCTAGCTCATCATCAACAATAGTCAACAGCGCTGTACTTGAGTTACCCAAGGTCGCAAGATGACCCGCAGGTGAGGAAAGCAAGAGAGATAGGGTTTTATCAAGATTATACAGAGTGTTATCAACGACACTCACACTAAAGGCCTTGTCAGACATGTCTCCATCATCCCAGTGCAACGTGCCGGAGGTGGTAACATAATCAAGGCCTGATGTGGCTGTACCATTGTCCAAAGTGGCATAATCCACTGACACCGCCCCCTGGCTACTGCCGGCACGCGAAACTGTAACCGTAATGCTCCCGGCATTCTCAACGACGCGATAGCTTGAGGCTCTGAGGGTCAGCAACGATGGTAGAGGGCTGGAGACTCCCTCAGTCTCCGTAAACTTATTCAGGGTAATAATTGAATGAGTCGCATAAGGGGGGGCATCCCAAGTAATAGCTGGTTTTGTTGTTGCCAGTTCAGAAAATGCTTTAGAGGCAACACCTCCCTTAATTCCAGGTAATGCAAAATTCATATTTTCCGTATAATTCTCGTTATCACTAATTCTCGTTGATGCAAACGAAGAGTTAGCTGTGTCAGTCCAAGTATAGATCCCATAGCCGCCAGTACCAACACCCAGGGGAAACGGGGTAATAGCCCATGGCTTACTATAATAGGACAACCATGCGTAGCGAGGGCGTAATGTACCGCCAGCAGCCGCAATCGGATTAGTCTGGTCAACATTGCTGTAGCTTGCCATAGAAGCTGCCAGGGTCTGATATCTGCCATCAACAGAAACTTGCACAACATCGCCGTTTCTTGAGGAAATCTCATCCTCTGTCAGATAACCAAGCCATGTTGCCGAGGATGATAGTTGCATGGTTGCCTGAGTCAACGGCTTGCCGCCATAGGTAACACTAAAGGTTTGAACATCTTGATTTATGCATGAAATAGCAACCAACAGAAGACGATTTGAACCGGCGCTGATACTGAAATCCCCGTTCACAGTAGAGCTTGAGCCAGAGATCTGCGGCACAGCGGGCCAACCGTCCAATACAGCAACACCTGGCGCCTCGATAGTCAGCACCCCATCTGTGGCACCTCCTAAAGCCGCGCCGCCTGTAGGATTACTGAGGCTGAAGATAACCGTTTCATTTCCCTCAACCTCTTCGTCCTCTAAGATAGTGATCGAAAAAGTCTGGCTTCCGGTTTGACCATTCGCCCAAACCAAGTTGCCAGAAGCGGCAATGAAATCACTACCAGCCGTCGCCGTGCCGCCGTTCGTCGCACAACTTACACTAACCGAACCAGTCGAACCACCAGAACGAACGGCAGTAATAGCCACTGTCCCGATGTTCTCATTAACGCTATACGTTGCCGCTGTCAGGGCAATGGTACCGGCTTTTGCTTCATCATCAACAATAGTGAGCACCGCTGTCTTCAGACTTCCATCAAGAGTAGCGCCACCAGTGGGTGACGAAAGCACGATACCCACTGTTCTATCAGCTGATTGCACTGAATTATTAAGAATAGGTATAGTAATAGATTTAGCAGAGGTATCGCCGTCCGCCCAATTCAAATTGCCGGCGACATGACTGTAATCGGTGTTGGCAATTGCCGTACCGCCGCTCGTCGCATAGTGAACTCTCACTGCCCCGTTGTAACCATTCGCACGAGTCACTGTGACGACCGCTGTCCCGGCATCCTCACCAACCGAATAAGTCATGGCTGCCAAAGCTAAGTTGCCCGGAAAATCATCACCATCAACAATGGTCAGCACCGTCGAATTTGGGCTACCCAAAGTCGCAAGGCCAGTAAGTGAGGTAAGGGATATATTCACGGTTTCGTTCCCTTCCCATTGACTATCACGATTAACTTCAACCAGTAACTTCTTGTCCGCCATGTCTCCGTCAGCCCAAGAGATGGTGCCTGAACTCGGATGAAGATGATAATCCCAGTAAGTATCATACCAGTTTATTTCATAGTCAACCGCCGTGCTGCTGGAACTCTCATAATTGACAGTTACTGCCCCATCAGATCCACCAGTCCGTTGGGCAGTGATATACACCCAGCCAGTGAGACTATCCTCATCGATCGAATAGGCAGAAGAGGTCAAAGCGATAGTCCCGGGGTGATCATTATCGATAATGTTCAACACCGACGAAGCAGAAGAACAGAAGAACGCTCCACCTGTTGGATTGCTGAGGGTCAAGGTTACACTCTTATTGTCTTCAGGCTCAGTGTCATCAACAATAGGAACGATAAAGTTCTTGGCAGACAGGTCCCCCGCTGCCCACGACAGCGCACCCGAGACAGGACCGAAATCAATTCCTGCCGCAGCCGTATCTCCCGTCGCCAAATAATCCACACTGACTGGCCCGGTCGAGGTCCCATGACGATTGACTGTGATGGTCGCTGCTCCGCCATCCTCTTTAATAGTGTATGTCCCAGCGCTGAAGCACACTCCGGATTCATCCTCAGCTATGGTCAATACCGCCATGTTACTGGTTCCAAGGAGCGCTCCGCCGGTGGGATTGGTCAAGGCCAGATAAATTGTCTTATCACCCTGATATTCCGTATTATCGTTGATCACTATTGAAAAAGTCTTGTTTGCCACATCACCTGGCGCCCAATTCAGGGTACCGCTTACCGGGAGATACTCCGTGCCGGGTATCGCAGTTCCGCCTGCAATCGTAGCGTAGTTCACGCTCACCGCCTCGGTCGCACTGTTGGCTCGCGAGGCAGTGATAACCACCTCGCCGCCATTTTCATTGACACTGTATGTTGAAGCAGTGAAAGCGATGGTCGACTCATCATTAACAATGGTCAACACTGCCGTGTTAGGTACACCAAGGATCGCTCCGGTGGGGTCGGTAAGCGTCACGTTTACCAGCTTATCGTAATTAGCCAGCTGATTATCCATAATGGGGACAGTGAAGGTCTTGGGGGTCATCTCGCCGTCACCCCAGCTCAAGTCTCCGGAGACCGGGGTAAAATCGATACCCGCGAGGGTCCAATAGATGCCGGACGAGGCCGCATAGTGGACGCTTACCGCACCGGATGCACTCCCCAGACGTTGCACTGTGATTGTCGCCTCCCCAACATTTTCTTTAACGCTGTACGTCGAAGTGGACATAGCGAATGCGACAGTTCCGGCATAGGAGTTGAGAGTAATCCCAGAACTGGACCCACTGCGATCAGTGCCACCACCGGTTGCATAGTAAGACCAACTCACAGTTGGATTGGTGTTTGCTGCCGAAGGGAATGGCTTCGATGCTATTCCGCTAGAATGAAGATAATCAGCATTCTCCGTGTAATTCTCGCTATCACTTATCCGGGTCAACAAAACACTGGACCAGTTATAGATAGCGTACCCCCCGGGACCAACCTGAAGCGGAGTCGTGTTGACCGCCGTCCGATATCCCCCGTCATAATTTAAGATAGGCCAGGAGTTCCCCCCACTGGTGGCAACAGGATTCGCCTGATTGACATTTTGGTAACTGGCGATAAATGCGACAACCTCGGTATGAACTCCATCGACGGTCACATTCACCACATTATCCGAGCGAAGAACAATATCGGCTTCTTTAAGATAACCAATCCAGGTCTGACGGTTAATCGAATTTTGTCGTGCAGCTTGAGTTAACAATCTTCCCCCATAGGTAGCGCTGAAATTCTGTCCAAAATCGCTGATGTTGTTGGATAGACATGAAACAGCCACCAGCAGCAGCCGATTAGATCCTGCGCCAATGATAAAGTTGTTGTTCGGACTCCCCAGAGGGTTGCCGGTCGTACCCTTAAGCTGCGGCGTGGCGGGCCAATCGTTAACAACCGCCACGGCCGGGGTAATGATATTTACTACCGCAGTAATCTGAGCACCTAAGTTGACACCGCCGGTCGGATTGTGAATATAAAGATTGAGTTTAGTATTTTTGATTACTATCGGATCCACCAATATGGGGATGAAAAAGGTTCGGCTTCCCGACTCCCCATTCGCCCAGGTCAGGGTACCTGCTGTGGGAGTGTAATTACTTCCGGCCTTGGCAGTGCTTCCGAATGAGTTAGTTGAATAGTCTACACTCACCACCCCTACTGCACTTCCCGTTCGATTGACAGTAATTGCCACTGTCCCTGCTGTCTCGTTTACAGTATAAGAGGCAGCCGCCAGAGCAACTGTGCCTGCTACAAAGTCATCATCAACTATTGTCAACACGGCGGTGTCGGGTCTCCCCAATATCGCGCCATTAGTGGAGTTGCTGAGCGTCAGGTTCACTGTCTCATGATACTCGGGTGTTGAATCAGGTCTGATGGTGATAAGAATGGTCTTTTCGGTGACGCCGTTATCAAAAGTCAAAGTACCGGTAGCGGCTGTATAGTCAGCGCCTGTACCAGTGCCTGCAGTTGCCGAACCATTTGAGGTTGCGTAGTCCACACTCACGCTACCCGTTGAACCACCCATCCGTGAAACTACGATGGCAACCGTACCGGTCTCGGCAACCGAGTAGCTGGCAGAACTGAAGGCTAAGACGCCCGGATTGGGGGCAGTAATCCGATACCCAATAACATCGAGCCCTAGGACATTCTTGATCGTCACATCAACAGTAGTCCCGTTAGCCGGGTAATTCGGATTAGCAATAGTTGCGATACAATTCGTCGGACTGCCGGTCATTATTGTCTCACCGCTGTCATACACCGTTCTCAAATTCGCACAGACACTGCTGGTGCTTGCCACAACCGTCAACGTGGATGTTGTGCTATCGTAAATGGCACTTTTGACCTTGACGCTGTTGGTCACCGACGGTAGGCTGGCTACCGGGGTGAGGCTTGCAAATACCGGTACTGACCGGGTTGTGTTGTTTAAGGTTACACTCGGGGGCACACCCAACTTCGCTGTCTCAGGGACTGAAATCCTGACAAAGGTTGGCGTATCCCAGGCTGGATATTGAAAGGCATCGTAATCCATGCCGGGGGCATTGCTTCTATAGTTGGTATTGATATATCCAGGAAAACCGCCATAGTTTGGGGTAAAAATATTGAATCCCGCAATCCCCGATTGAGGCGCGATATCGGTTGCCAGATGCTTCGAACGACCAGGAATATAATGGGCTGTATCACCTGGCCCACCTTCATTAACAGTCATAGCAGCACTACCACTGCCTCGGTGATTCGTCTTGCCAAAACCCTCAGCAGAAAAGGTCCAGGACGAGCCACCAAACCGACTGGGATGAGCGTGCCACAGGCCGACCTGAGTGGCCTTGACGCCATCATGACAACTTAAGCAGATCCCGTAATTATTAATCCTAGTTCCTGCACCCATAGTGCCGCCGGCAGTCATGGGAATAGTGTGTGCTGTCGTTTTATTCCAATTATTACGATATGTGGAATAATCAGAGTTAGGCCGTTCGAATCTGGTTACTATCATGTTCCCACCCTCAAATTTGACATGACATTTCTTGCACGCCATCTGAGTAGGCCGGGGCAATGACACTCCCGTATTTATTACACCATTGACATTGTCACCAGGCTTATTGGGCCCCCACTCCGGTCGTGGATCAACATGGCAGGTTTCACATTGACCAACCGCCGTGCGGGCAACAGTGTGATGATAGGCCGATATCGGCTCAATCGTATGACAACTCTCACAAAAACCGCCGCCATCCGGCAGGGTCCCTGTACCGACAACTCCCTTGCTGTTAGTGAATCCCTTAAGAATACCCCGTTTCTGGGCATCAAAGGCGTGGCAGGTCCGGCAGGCGTCGTGGATCGCAGCATCTGTCAGTGATACCGCAAGACCCGTTGCCGTCCCCGCCGTGTTCTTGTGACAAGAAACGCAATCCGTGCTGGCGGCCACGGTAATGCTGTGATCCACCGCCACGTGGCAGGTTGTGGCACAGTCGTTATTCGCCGCAGTAACAGTGTCATGATGAATGCCACCGGTCGGGAAAGTCGTTGGTTCATGACAGACCGTACAGGAAGCTGTCGTCACCGTATCAGCATTGCGGGCGTCACCATCGACACCAGTTCTGCGGGTCATGTTGCCACTGTCCGGATCGACATGACAGAGGGAACACTTATTACCATGAACATTCACCACGGTATCTAAACCTGAATGGCAGGATGAGCAGGCAGCCTCTGTGGTAAAAGAGAAACTGGTGTGGTGCAAAAGTCCTAGATCTGCTGATGCCGTATGACAAACCGCACATGAACCACCGCCGTCCGTCCCGCCAACGGTGCCGGCCTCAGGCAATGTGCCGGTGCCATTGACCCCCTTTTGATTGGTAAAGTTAACCAGCCTGCCGCGAAAAGCGCCGCCAAAGATATGACAGGTGCGGCAGGAATCATGGATAGCGCCATCAGTTAACGACACCGGCACACCGATCCCCATCCCTGCCGTGCCGGCATGACAGGTTGCCGTACAGGCCGGAGTGGTCGCCACCATAGGGCTATGGTTCACCGCCGTATGACACGATTCACATTCGTTATTCTGCGCCGAAGTGGTCTTATGATGAATTATACCAACCAACTGCTGAGTATCAAAATTGCTGCCAATGTGGCAGGCAAGACAATTAATATCAATACCACTTGCGCCTTTCCCGGTGGCAATAGCATTAGCGACGACACTTAGAGTAAGCTTTGTGCCGCTGTATTGGTGACAGGTGTTACACTGTGAGTGCAACATATCAATCTCTGCCTGGGCCCCTGTTTCATGGCAGTCAGCACATCTGGGAACAACAACACGATGATCATGGATCGCAAGTGTATCTTGATGACAAAAAGTACAGTTGCCCGCATCAGCATACCCATGGGCGGACTGATGATGAATAACGTCTGCGGTCAAAGACAGTGCGTTGAGATGACAATCGACACAGCTTGATGCATTAGTAGCTCCTAAGGCGCTGCCATCTACACCATTTAATGCCTCACCGTCTTTTTGCGGGCCACCGCCACCTGGCTCAACATGACAAAGCCCACAAGACCTGCTATGAATTTCCGTGGCAATATTCTGGATCGCATTGTCAGGGTCATGACAGGTTCGGCAATTACCAGCCCAAACGAAACTCGTATTATCATGGCCATTGCCTTTAAAACCTTCATTATGCTTATGGCAGGTAATACAATTACCTCTCTCGCGTCCTTTATGACTATCTGAACCTGTAGGCAACACACCGGAATTGGTAAAATGAGTGGTATCGGTATGACATACCTGGCAGATGCCGGTAGCGCTGGTCCCATCTCCCACAAATCCGCCAGCTGGATCGAAGAATTTAACATCCTTACCGGCAATGGTCTTTTTAATGAATTGACCATAAATGAGACCAAAGGTGTTACAGGTGGTAGTGTTACGAATTTGAGTTTGTGGATTTACATAATCGGGATTAACGGCATTCGGGTCGAGTTCCCCTTTGATAACGACTTCGACGGGAGTGGCGGAGATGATCGAAAAGGTGCTCAAAGCCTTTTGTCTGTCGTGGACCAATATTAAGCCCCGATCAGGATTAACCACACTCTTATTCGCCCAATCTGGATCAGTGGACAAAACCCCTACTTGCGGCCAATGCTGATTTTCAGTTGCCCCCCCATAGGCTATGGTAGACTGATTAAGAATACTATCATAGGTGAGTCCCAAAATTGTTCCAGTAACCAGATAAGGCTCCGTGGCGCTGCCAACCCAATCTAGCTGATCCTGATAATGAGGATTATGGCACGATGTACACCCTACTCCCCACACCCCATGGACGGTGGAATTTATTACTGTCGATGAATGGGTCGTAACTGCGGGGATATCTCTGCTACCATCATGACAATCCATGCAAACGGATTCAACAATTGAAGCATGGTCATTAGGGCCAGGATTTTGGCTGGCGGGGGAGTATTGCCACCAGAGTGAATAACTGTGACAAGTCGAACACGAGATTTCGTTGTGCGGCGCATCCACTACAGAGGCCATGGCAATTCGAGATATCAGGACAAAGTCAAAAAACATGATGCTTTTTTTCATAAAAAGTCCTTTTTATACTTTCACGTTTTAAAAAAACCGTTTCCATTATGAATGGTCATTCATCTCACTTTTTGCAAAAATAGTGCCACATTAACATTCGAGACTAATTAAATTTATACGGTTTCATGGTAGGTTCCTGCCCCATCAAGACTCGACACCAACATAATGTTGTCCTTGCTTACTAACAAACCACCCCACGTTCACCAGAGTAAACACCGTGGTTATTTCAGTAAAAACGGGTTATTTCACCATCACTCTGGCCAAATAGCCCACAATGCATCCGTCACAGACTACCACTTTTCCCCTTGGATCAGGTTTTCCGTGCAAGGATAAATTACTAAATAAGGGGAAATTCCCCGTACAAAAACATCAAGCGCAATGACCCCATTCCACAAACTGCTTCAAGAATATGCCCCCATATCATCAGTAGCAGGCTGTTCGAAAATTCGCGCGCACCAAGCCTCAAACGTCTTCGCGCTTTGGCACGCCTGGGAGTCTGAGTGCCAGGCAATCTGCGACGTCCCCTACTGGGCGATTGTCTGGCCGGCAGCTCAAGCGCTGTCCCAATACATCATGAACAACCCTTCTCTCGTAAAGGGAAAAACCGTGCTTGATTGCGGATGCGGGGGAGGTGTGGTGGCGATAGCGGCAGCCATGAACCAGGCTGCACGCTCAGTGGGATGCGACATGGACCAACCGGCAATAGATGTCGCCAAATACAACGCGGCCATTAACAATGTAGCAATTGACCTTATGTGTAAGGATGCGACAGAGTGCTACGCCCCTGGCTCTTTCGATGTGATTCTGGTTGCCGATCTTTTTTACCAGAAAGAATTTTCCCGGCGACTGCGCGCTGCGCTCAAAAAAGCGCGCGATCATGGCTGCGATGTGATTATCGCCGATAGCGGCAGACCATTCCTCCCCAAAGAAGAATTAACTGAAATTCACTCTCAATCCGCCGCTACCTCCTTTGACGTCGAGGGATGCCTATCTCGAACTGTCCGCCTGTATCGATTTCATGATTAAGAGTGTTAACCGGGAAGTCCCAAGGTCATTAAATCTTTACCCTGCTGCCATCCTTGATGAACTCGCAAAAAGTCACGGGATGGCTAAGCAAAAGGGCCGACATACAAGGAGCGGGGTGTTTTTGTGAGTAAGGCAATACATATGGTATGCCGAACGAACAAAAATGCCACGCAACGCAGTAGATCGGACTTTTTGCAACGCCATCATCCTTCACCTTGCACTTAAACGAATATGATGGTATTGAAAATCAATAAGAGATGCTGCCTCGATTGAACAATAGTGCTCCTGAACACGGTAACTCGGACTTGCTGCAACATAATAAAAATTTCGCCAGAACCAACCGACTCTCACCACACATCGAACCACCTTCACTCATCAACACTTCACAACCTTTCGCTCCTTTACTCGGAATACTTAACACCTCACTTATGCAACCACTATCGTTCGCCCCCGCCAGGGGATGGCAGCGCCTGAGCACCGGCGCCTTTGTTGCGACTGGAAAAAAATTCTTTTCCCTGCCGCCCTTCTTGTTTGCCAGAGCCATCCTATCCAATCCACGCGCTGTCGGAGCTGCTTGCCCAAGTTCACACAAACTGGCGAAGGCCATTGCTGAGCAAGTCAAACTCCCTTGCGATGGATTAATCGTCGAGCTAGGCGCCGGAACCGGCGCTGTGACTGCCGCGTTACTGCGCCGAGGTGTCTTACCCTCTCAACTCGTCGTGGTTGAAAAGGACAAGCGAATGGCCCGCCATTTAAAAAATCGATTCAAAGGTGTGGTGGTTATCCATGGCAACGCCGTTAATTTCTGTAAACTTTGTAACCGATACAACAGGAAAGTAGCCACTGTCGTCTCAAGCCTGCCCCTCCTTTCCTTGCCAAGCGCCACCGTTGCAGCCCTTGGCAAGGAGTTACGAGTTATGCTAAAAGACCATGGCACTCTCATCCAATATACTTACCAAATCACCCATCGTCCCAGCCCGCTAACACCTTTCATGCAACACGCATCATCAACAAGAGTATGGGCAAATTTCCCCCCAGCCCGGGTTGAACTCTACAAAGCTCGACTTCCAAACCTGACAATAAATATCCATGAAAACATCATATGAGATCATCAAAAAAAACCTGATTATTTTTGTTATCCTGATGGCAACAGGTCTCACCTCCCCCGCCCGAGCCCAAGCGCCATCTCTACGCATCCTCTGTTCAACTTTCCCGGTTTACCAAATTACCCGCAATATCATCCAAGGACGAGAGGGCTCATCTGCCGCCCTGATGCTGCCGGCCCACCTCGGCTGCCCTCATGATTATGTGTTGACTCCAAAAGATATGCATCTCCTGGCGGCTGCCGATATCTTTATCATTAACGGCCTCGGGCTCGAACAGTTCCTGGGGCTCCCATTACGTCAAGCAAACCCGGAAATCACCGTAATCGACTCATCACAGGGAGCCTCTGTCATCCTTGCTTCGGAGGACAAGAAATCATCCCACGATGACCATGACCATGGCCACAATGCGCCCAACCCTCACCTCTTCGCCAGTCCTCGCCAGGCAGCAAAGATTGCCATATCTATCGCCCGTGAACTCAGCAGGATTGACCCGGACGGCAAAGAAATCTACCTCCGCAACAGTGAAACGTATGCGGAAAAAATGAATGCCCTTGCCCAAGAATTCACCACCCTTGCCTCAACACTCTCCTCAAAAAAAATAATAACCCAACATAGCGTCTTCGATTATCTAGCCCGGGACATGGGGCTCGACGTCGTGGCCGTAATAGAATCAGACCCAGGTCAAGAACCATCGGCATCCGAAATGATCGCCCTGATCAAAACTGCCAAAGCCTCACAGGCAAAGGCAATCTTCGCTGAACCCCAATATCCCTCCAGGGTAATTCAAACGATTGCCAAAGAAATCGGCATCGCATCAGCCACTCTCGACCCGGTAGCAACTGGCCCAGACGACGCAGACCTCGATTATTATGAAAAGGTAATGCGCGATAATATGGACACACTCTCCTCGACACTCGGTGCACGATAACATGCAGCTAATGGCGCCCCCCCCCATTGCTGTTACCTTTTCCGAAGTTACCGTCACCCTTGGCGGCGTACCAATCCTCGACAAGGTAAGCGCAACCATC
This sequence comes from Desulfobulbaceae bacterium, assembly GCA_013792005.1. Taxonomy (NCBI): domain Bacteria; kingdom Pseudomonadati; phylum Thermodesulfobacteriota; class Desulfobulbia; order Desulfobulbales; family Desulfobulbaceae; species Desulfobulbaceae bacterium. Next base: position 19,839 of record VMSU01000190.1, on the reverse strand, counting down.
CCCCGAGGCAGCTGCACCGCCATCGTCGGCCCCAACGGTTCAGGAAAGACAACCCTGCTCTTGGCGCTACTGGGACAACTGCCCTACACCGGCGCTATTACCATCACTACAGACCAACCCATGACTCCGCCACGTATCGGCTACGTTCCGCAACGCCTTCTCTTTGATCGCGGCATCCCCATGACAGTAATGGATTTCATGACCATGGGCCAACAACGTATTCCCCTCTGGCTCGGCAGACGACAAAAGCATACCGATCGCGCCCGCGATCTACTCCTCACTGTTCAAGCCGAAGGCCTAGCAGACCGGCAACTCGGGGCCCTATCCGGGGGTGAAGTTCAGCGTGTCCTGCTTGCCCTGGCCCTTCAGCAAGATCCCGATCTGCTGATCCTTGATGAACCTGCGGCTGGCGTAGATTTCCGAGGAGAACAGATTTTTTGCGAACTGTTAGATACCCTGCGCCTCAAGCATACCTTCACCCAGCTCATTGTCAGCCATGACCTAGCCACGGTGACTCATCACTCATCCTATGTGATCTGCCTCAATCACACCGTCATCACCGCAGGGCCGCCCCGACAGGTGTTAACCAGCGAAACCCTTACTGCCACCTTCGGTCTCCACATGGGACTTGTCGCCACCCACGCCATGCCCGAGGCCGGGCCAGGCTGTACCGCCTCCTGCTGCACTCCGGAGGGTCGCCGTGACTGATCAGCGCCTCCTCTCCCAGCTCATTACCACCATCCTCCCCTTTCAATGCCTGGAAGCGACATTCATGCAACAGGCCCTGATCGGACTGATCCTCCTTGCCCCCATGGCTGCAACCATGGGCGTACAGGTCGTCAACTTCCGGATGGCATTCTTCGCCGACGCCATCAGCCACTCTGCCTTTGCCGGTGTCGCCCTAGGCCTGATCTTCTCGATCAACCCTCATTGGAGCATGCTGATCTTCGGAGTGATGGTTGGAATCACCATCATGATGGTTCAAAGAAAATCCAACCTCTCTTCCGATACCGTGATCGGCGTCTTCTTCTCAGCTGTGGTCGCCTTTGGTCTTGCTGTGGTCAGCCGGGATCGCAATGTCGCCCGTGACCTGCAACGTTTTCTCTACGGAGACATTTTGACCATTGGCGACGAAACGATAACCTCACTCATTGCGCTCTTCATCATTATCATGCTCTTTCAAGCCTGGGGCTACAACCATATGCTCTACATCGGCTTCAACCCGCTGCTGGCGCAAGTGCACAAGGTGCGGGTCGCCATTTATCAATACTGCTTCGCAGCGCTCCTCTCCTTAGTGGTCATCTTTGCGGTCTGGGCCGTTGGGGTGCTGCTGGTGACTGCCCTGCTGGTAGTGCCTGCCGCCACTGCCAGAAATCTGGCCCGTTCCGCTGGAAGCATGTTCTGGTGGTCTCTGATCGTCAGCCTGTCATCGGCAATTACCGGGCTGATCATTTCCGCACAAGATTGGGCCAACACCGCCACCGGGGCAACTATCATCCTGGTCGCCAGTGGCTGGTTCACCGTCAGCCTTTTGGTTACCCGACGCCGCTCCATCCGTAGCAACTGATTTTTCACAACAACCCAATTAGAATATCAAACCAACGCCGACACCCTTCGGTATCCATCCTCATCACCTGAGGGGTTATAATGGAGGACTTCATGATCGACATCAATCACACCATAGCTCTGATTCAGGAGCTGATCGGCATCCCCAGCGAATCATCAGGCCAGACACAGACCGATGCCACCGCCCCAGAATTGGCACTGGTCAACCGTCTGGCAAACCTCTGCGCGTCCATGGACATTGAGCACCAAATCCAAGAGGTCGTTCCAGGACGACCCAACTTCATTGCCCGATTCCCCAATCCAGAAAAACCAAAACTTCTGATTGTAGCCCATCTGGACACAGTCAGCGCCTCCGGCATGAGTGATCCCTTTGCCGGGCAGATCAAGGAAGAAAAGATTTGGGGGCGTGGCGCGTGTGACGACAAAGGGCCTCTGGCCACTGCCTTAAGCACCTTAATCCAATTACGAACACAGCGAGATGTGTGGCGATATGACGTAACCTTTGCCGCCACGATTGATGAGGAGTGTAGCCTGAGAGGAGCCGCAGCCCTGAGAGAGGGAGTTGGCTCGTGGGACCTGTGCCTGTGCCTCGAACCGACCAGTCTCAAGCTGGTTAAGGCACACAAAGGAGTTTACCGTTGCCGGGTAACCAGCCATGGCAAGGCTGTTCACTCATCAACACCGGACCTCGGCATAAATGCCATCCTCGGCATGGTTGAGATCATTGACGATTTACAACTCTTCGCCTGTCGACTCTCGCGGCGCAAACATCCAGAACTCGGACGAGCCTCGCTTGCCGTCACCCAAATCAAGGGAGGGGTCTCCGTCAATATCATTCCGGACCACTGCGAAATATCGGTTGATGTGCGCTTATTACCGGAACATCACCCTCAGAAGATCGCCAGAGCCATCCAGCAGGTCGTTGGCAACCGAGGGGCAGTCGAGAATCTTTTTTTCGCCCGAGGAGTACAGACCGAGATAGACAACCCATTAATACGACAATTCCAGGAAGCGCTTCGAAAGGCGGGCCACAGCGACGAAGCGGGCAATGCCGGATACGCCACCGATTGCTCAGAACTCCAGGATAACGGGCCGTGCATCATCTGGGGACCAGGCCACATCACTCAGGCCCATCAGGTAGACGAGCACATTGAACTCAACCAGGTTTCCGCCGCAAGCGAGGTGCTCGCCTCATTTCTCAAAGGAAATTAACCTAAAATATAAGACGCGCCCGGTAAACGTTTACAATCCGGTGAAATCCGCACGTTCAACGCTTCTGGTGAACGATTACGACACTTCAAGCTCTTCAGCCTTAAACGTCCCATTTCTGTCAGGCGATATCTTTGCAATCGACTGCTTGGTTTTCCAGAAATGGTCATTTCAATCCATCCATTATCCAGAGCATTTTTGGAGCAACCCTAAAAAGCATCGTCAGTGGATGGTGAACTTTCAATCTTTGGTAAAAAGGCATAGAACTGATCGGGTTTGACAACGCCTGTCTTTATGGGATTCTTACGATTTTTCAGGAAAATGTGGCTTACCTGTTAGTTGCTGCCTAGAAACTTGAGAATACGTAGACAACGCGTTAAATTACCGAGGATTATCCTGAAAGTAACACACCCTGTTTCGTCCGGTATTCTTGGCCTGATACAAGGCCTGGTCGGCTGCCAGCATCAAGTCGACCGATGCTTTTTCCGGAAGCGGCATCATCGAAGCGACTCCCATACTAATTGTGACTGTACCAACAACTGTTGAAAATGCATGGGGGATGGCAAGTTCTGCCACAGCGGATCGCAGATGTTCAGCAACTTTCAAAGCCTCGTCCAGGTCTGTCTCAGGTAGAATACAGACAAACTCCTCACCACCGTACCGACTAACAAAATCGCAGGCCCGTCGCAGACTTTGTTTTAAAGCCTGAGCAACCCACCTCAAGCATTCATCACCGGCAATATGGCCATAGTGGTCATTGAAGAGTTTGAAGTGATCAATATCCACCATCACCAGAGACAAACACGAACGTAAACGTTTTGCCCGGTTCCACTCAGAGTCCAAAGTTTCGTCAAAACTCCGACGGTTGGCGATGCCAGTCAATCCGTCACGGTTCGAAAGACTTTTCAGCAAATCTCCCCGCCGTTTAAGCTCAAGATGGGTTCGTACCCTGGCCCGGATAATTGGCATCCGGAAAGGTTTGATAATATAATCAATGGCGCCGGCCTCAAATCCTCTGGTTTCATCCTCCTCCTCTTGCAAAGAAGTAATGAAGATAACCGGAATCCCACTCGTTGTAGAATCGCTTTTCAATTGTCGGCAGACCTCATAGCCACTCATATCGGGCATAAGAATATCAAGAAGCACCAAATCAGGATGCTCCTGCACCACTATTTCAAGGGCTTTCTCACCGCTGGTGGCGAAATAAATTTCACCCTCTTGCTTCAATCCTTCGTGAAGAATCCTAATATTGGTAGGGACATCATCAACAATCAGAATCTTCGCCTTCGGAATTTGTTCACTCATTATCTTCACCGTTGGCATCTACTATTCTTTTTTGCATCCGCCGGACAATATCGAGGGCATCGCCAAATCGGAGCTCCTCCACTGCTGTCTCAATCGCAGAAACTGCTTCGAGACAACCAGAAGAGATACAGAGGTCATGAAACTGCGGCATCAGATCAGTTGCCTTCATGCTGTTTTTCTGTAGCAACCCATCAAGTTGCTGCAAGAAGGCATTAAGTTCCTGACGAGAAGCTTCAAGATGGCTAATATTACCATCCGTCCCATGAATTCTTTCATCGTATTCCGACGCTATTAAGGCATCGGCAATTGGAACTGTTGTTCCCATCACCCCTAAACGGGCGATATCAAAGGCTGCCATCAGCGGTGCAAGATCAAGATCATTGTTACCAGCAAGCGCCAACTCTAGCGCATGACATGTCTCGAACAAATTGGTGGCAGAGACATTGCCGGCGATCCCCTTCAAGGCATGAGCGCTCTCCCTCGCCGCGCCGCGATCTCCAGCGGCAAGAGCCACGTGAACGGCGTTACCATGTTGGTGACAGTCGATCCGGAGCTGCCGAATCAGTTTATCTAACAGATTACGATTGCCTCCAAGCCTGACCAGGGCGGAGTCGACATCGATTCCAGTCATATCCAAGAGTTCATCACTCTCAGAGCAAGAACTAACATGACCCGCAACCTTTGATCTCCCGAAAGGAGAAGTAGGGCTAACCCACTTTAGCAGGGAGGCATAGAGCTGCTCCACATCGATGGGTTTGGCAACATGATCGTTCATCCCAGCTTGCAGACATTTCTCTCGCTCCTCTGTCGAAACATGGGCGGTCATCGCGATAATCGGAATTTTGTTCCCTTCCGGCCAGGCCATGGCACGAATCTTATGAGTCGCGGTGTAGCCATCCATCACCGGCATCTGCAGGTCCATAAGAACAGCGCCAAAAAGAAGCGGGTTCTCCCCTGCTTCAACCTTGCGTCTCAATTGATTGAGAATATCCAACGCTTCCCGGCCGTTGGCCGCTACCTCCACGATACAACCCGCCTGTTCGAGAATCTCCCGTGCCACCAGCTGATTGACCGGTTGATCTTCAACCAGCAGGATCCGCACCCCTTCAAGAGCAATATTCCAGCCCGCGCGATGGACTTTTCCATGGCCCTCAGGAAGCAGGAATTCGGATGCCCCCTCAACCAGCGCCATGTTGATTTCGTCTTGAGACGGAATCGCAAAACTGATTTCAAAGAAAAACTCGCTCCCCTTACCGAACTCACTGGTCACTTCAATCGCACCTCCCATCTGTCCCACCAACCGCCGGCAGATAGAGAGTCCCAGTCCGGTGCCGCCAAAGCGACGGGTAATCGATGAGTCCGCCTGAGTAAAGGCCTCGAAAAGCTTACTCCGCTGTTTCTCAGTCATGCCGATACCCGTATCGCGGACAACAAAACGAAGCGCCTGCTTCCCTTCCTTGCCGGTCTCGGCAAGCAATTCGACATGGACTTCAACAGATCCCTGGTCAGTGAACTTAACTGCATTATTAACCAGATTGGTGAGAATCTGCCCCAGACGCAAAGGATCCCCAAGCAGGTAGCGCGGAACCTGTTCATCAATGGACAAGATCAACCTCAACCCTTTTTCCGTGGCCCGCACCCCCATCATACTACTCATTTGGAACAACACCGCTTCGAGCAGAAAAGGGACCTTCTCCAACTCCAATCGACCGGCCTCGATCTTGGAGAAATCGAGCACGTCGTTAATGATCCCAAGCAGGACATGAGACGAATCCTGCATCTTTTGCAAATACTCTTTCTGCTTAAGAGTCAGTTCCGTCTGCAGCAACAAATGCCCGAGACCAACAATGGCGTTCATAGGCGTGCGGATCTCATGGCTCATGTTGGCCAGAAACTCACTCTTGGCCGAACTTGCCGCCTCGGCCTGGAGCTTGGCAGCAACCAGTTCGGCGGAGTTTCTGTTCCGTTGAATGGCAAGGGCAAAGAGATCGGCAAACCGCTTGACCACCTCAAGATCGTCGTCAGTGTATTGTTCGACAGAATTGGCCAGAGATATCTGGCCGACCAGTTCCCCACGGATCTGGGCAGGCACGGATAGAAAACAACGCACCGGCACGTGGCCTTCCGGTAATCGATCGGCAAACGCGAGGTGTGAGATCGGTTCGTTAGTGTAAAACCCTTCTCTGGTGTTGAGTGCATGCCCCCACAGGTCCGGATAACCTGCCGCGCCCTTGGGAAATTCGGTTATCTGCCCGATTTCCATCCGACACTGATCCCCCAGCATCTCGGTCAAGGTATGGCTAATCAAATTCCCGGTCACCGGATGGATCTCGCCGGCATAGCCATGCTCACTCCCGGTCAACCGTCGGGCATGGTCGAGCACCACCTTGGAGATGCGGGCGATAGGGACTTCGGCCGAGATCAGCAACTCGGCCAGTTCGGCGATGCTCATATTAGCCGCCAACTCCCGCTGCAGCGCCTTCTCAGCCGCTTTGCGGTCGCTGATATCTCGGGCAATAGATAAAATCAACAGCGTCTCACTTACCGATACCACCCCGCAAAAAACCTCCACCGCCAACTGCGAACCGTCCCGACAGAGGTGACTCTCTTCGAAGGAGATTTCCCCTTCCCTCTCCACCTCCTTGATCCGTTCGGACGAAAGCCGGGCGAAGATCGGCGCCTCACCAGCCTCTTGGGAGAGTGCGATGAGTTCCTCCTCTGAGTAGCCGCGACAGGTGTAGGCCGCCTTGTTGAGGTAGCGAATGCGGCCATCTAAATCATAGACGAACACCGAGTCAGTGGCATTATCAAGCATCAGCGAACGGAAGGCTAGATCCTCCTCGGCACGGCGTTTCTTCAAAATGCTCCACATCGAGTTCACAAACAGCGTCAACTGACGGATGTCATTATCGGTATAAGGCGCTTTTTTATTGCCGACGCCGACAACAGCAACAATCCTGCCGCTCTCGAATACCGGGATCGACAGGTGTCGGTAGACCGGAAAGTGATTTTCCGGATACCCCTTACGGCCAGGGTGTTCCTGGAAATCATTATGGATCACTGGCCGCCGCTGACGAATACAATCGGCCCAAATACCGGCCTCGGCAAGGGGGTAGTGCGGCATCTTGGAGAGACTACACTCCTCTTTAACCCCACTGGACCAGACATAAAGCTCAAGGCTCTCATTGGCCTCGCTGAAGAAGTGCAGATATCCGGCCTCGCTGTCGGTGATCCTCACTCCCTCTTCAAGAGCGTGCTCAATCAATTCGATTTCACTCTGTACCTCGAGCTGGGAAAGGGCAAGCAGCGAGGTCAAGCGGTCCTCTTCCTGCTTCAAGGTACGTTCAACCTCCTTATTTTTAGTAATATCACGTACAAAGACGAAAAAAGTACCAACAACAGTATTGCTACCCAGAAAACGGACGCTCACTTCGACATCAACCACATCTCCGGATTTACACCGTTGCTGACTCTCAAAGCGATCAAAGCCGGTGTCAATAATATGCCGCAGGTGTTCGGCAACAATTTTCTCCGTCTCCACTGCTTCAATATCAATAACACTCATGGTCAACAATTCCTCGCGACTATAACCGATGAGTTGACAGTAAGCATCGTTGACGTCGAGAAAGCGACCTTCATAGCTCAGCTGCCAAAAACCTTCAAGCGCCGTTTGAATGATGGCCTTGTGTTTCTGCTCGGAATCTCTAAGGGAAGCCTCCATCTTGGCGCGGATCTCGATATCTTCCTGTAAGGCCATATTGACAGTGGCCAATTCGCGCGTCCGTTCCTCCACCAGAAGCTCAAGTTGCTGCTTATAACCGGCTAATTCTGCGGCTACTCGCTGATGCTCCCGGCTCTCCTCGGAAAGTCTCATAAATGAATCAACCAGGCGCTGCTGGATGCGACCGGCGTAAAGAAAGACGAAAAAGAACATGGCGCCGCCGATACCAGTCACCATTAAAAACAGATAGGTAACCTGACGATGCACCTCACTCATCGCCTGGGTTTCATCATCCAGCACCAGAACCTCGCCGACATTCCGACCGCCGGCATCAGTAAGTGGAACCAGCCCGCCCATGAAGATCTTGTCCCCCATTTTGACCCGAATTATTTCTTCCGTATGCTCTTCATGTTCGCTGCCTAAAAGTTCCTGCACTTCCGGCAAAATTTGATCGGATGTTGAATCAATCACCACCAAATGACCGTAAGCATCCCAATCGGCCTTGCGGCCCATCATGGCCATGCCTTCTTCCCAAACCTTACGGTCCAGGGAGGATTTATAGATGCCAAAAATCAGATCAACATCAAGAATAGAAGTAAGCATTGGGGTCAGATGCTCAATCTCCTCTCCCAACTCCAAGTAGCCGACCAACCTGTCGTTGATCCACCATGGGACCACAACCCTCAGGGTAAAAGTCCCCAGCGGTCCAAGTTCAATGCCCCAGGCTAGTTTACCTGTGGCCTCGGCCTGGTACATGGAGAATCGATTAATGACGTCACCGTGCCGATCAGGATTATGCACTCGAAGAAAACAGGTCCGATCCAGATCGACAAAATAAAAATGGGTAACATTGTACTGGGAACGAAGTTGTTGGAAGATGGGATCGGCCGCAGCCAGCAGTTGATGACGATCCCTCGCCTGCCAAGCTTGTTGCAGAGCGTCATCCTCTTTCAGGGTATCGAGCCGCACTCGCATAAACTTGGCCTCGGAATCAAGAAGACCGACGAAGAGTCTCTCGACTTCCTCAAGATGAGACCTGGCCTCCCTGGTGACAAACCACTCCTGCAGGCGAATTACCGAAAAAAATATACCCGCAAGAATAAGTACACCTGCAGCTACCAATGGCCAGAGAAGCTGACGACGAATATTTGCTTCCTCTTTGTGCATATAACAATCTCCTTCGGGTAAAAAAACGCCTTAAGCGTTGTACATCCACCTGTTATTTATGCTTTAACTCTCGTCAACAACCTGCTCTCACCCCGATTCACTCCTTGGGCAGCCACGATGCCACCGTGGCCAGAAACTCCTTATAGCGGATCGGCTTGGAGATATAGTCATCGCAACCGGCCGCAATCATCCGTTCGCGGTCTCCCTTCATGGCAAAGGCGGTCAAGGCGATGATCTTGATATGGGAAGTCTCGGGCGCTCCTTTCAACAGTTTGGTGGCCGTCAGTCCATCCATCCCGGGCAGCTGAATATCCATAAGGATCAAGTCTGGCCGCTCTTGCCGGGCCATAAGCAGGCCACTGTCACCGTCTTCGGCGCTGATCACCGAATAGCCTGACCGGGCAAGGATACCGGATGCCAGTTTAAGATTTTTCGGATTGTCTTCGACGATCAATATTTTCATACACCTCACACTTCTTCATTTTTTGTATTTATTCCAAGCGACTGTTTAATGTCGGTCAGCAACTTAAATCATAATGGCGTAGGCGAGACGCTGCCTCCGCTCTTCCTCGATGAGGATGATGACCGGAATATCTTTGGTGAGCGGCGCCCACCCTACAAAGGCTTTTAATATTCATTACATCAACTTTTGGTCTTGTTTGTCACCAACAATCGCTGCAGCTCTTTGACAAAATCATCACGACTAAGTTGTGCCTTGCCAACGACGATCTGGACCTGGCTGGCAAGAACGGCACGCTCTTCGTTGGTCAGAAGTTTAGCAGAGAGGATGATCACCGGGATATCGCAGGTGTCCTGCTGTTTTTTCAGTTCCTCCAACACCTGAAAGCCATTCATGTCCGGCATCATCAGATCCAGGACAATGACATCCGGTTTTTCCCGTCGAGCTGTTTCCACCCCGGCCCGGCCACCATACTCCTTGTGAATCTCATAATCGGCATTGTTGAAATACGAGGATATGATCTTGATTGCTCGCGGGTCGTCGTCGATCAGCAGAATTTTTACCTTGCCACCCTCAGGGGCCTGAAGTCCCAGGGTACTGATCACCTGCATCAGTTCTCCCTGGCGCAGGGGTTTTCGTAAAACGGCCCGGACACCCATGGCGCCTATCTTGTCGCTATCTGCAGCTGCCGAGATGACCAACACCGGAATATCGGAGAATTCGGACATCTGCGCCTTGAGGTCCAGAAAAGTGAGCCCATCTGTTTCCGGCATCATCATATCCAGGGTGATGAGATCCGGCCGGGTTGAGGACATCAGCTCCAATCCTTCTCTGCCATTGGCTGCCTGGATCACTCGATAGCCCAGGTCGGCCATATACAGTTTGATCAGATCAGACTCCCGGGGATTGTCCTCGATAACCAGAACCAGGGGTTGGGGCTCACGGTTCGCAGCCGGGACGGGAGCTATGGTTTGCGACCGGTGCTCAGGTTGCGTTTGCAAGTCTGCGGCAGGCTGGCCAGGGAAGATTCTCTCTTGGCGCCTCGCTATGGCCTTTTTCACATCCGCCAAAAACAACGCGGGACTAAAGTCGGCCTTCCGCACGATCCGCACCACAGACCCCTCCAGAATTTTTCGATCTTCAGGGGTGACTATCTTGGCGGTCAAAATAATGACCGGGATTTCTCTGGTCTCCGGATCGCTGCGCAGACCGGCCACCACGTCGAAACCGCTTACCTCCGGCATCATCAGATCACTGATCACCAGATCAGGGCGCTCCCGCTGGGCGATCTCGATGGCCTCCTGGCCGCCATAGGCTCGCAGCACTTGGTTTCCGGCCCCTTCAAGATGCCGACTGGCGATCTCCACCGCCCGCGGATCATCGTCCACGACCAGAATCCTCAACGGTCGGCCTTTTGTCATTACCAGCCCGCCGAGATCAAAAACCGACTGCAGGAGGGCCTCTTTGCTCACCGGCTTTTGCAGCACATTGGCCGCGCCCAACGAAAATCCTTTCTGCTGGTTAGCGACGATGGAAATTACCACCACCGGGATTCCGGCCAGTTCCCGCTCGGCCTTGATTCTTTCCAGAAACTGCCAGCCGTCCATGCCGGGCAGCAAAATGTCCAGGGTTATCAGGTCGGGCCGGGAGTCACGGGCCATGATCAGCCCTTCCTCGGCGGTTGCGGCCCGCAGCGTCTGGTAGCCATTTTTCTCAAGTTGGACCCGAAGCAGTCCGGCAGCCTGATCATCATCCTCGACGATCAATATCAGTTGATTCCCTGGTAAGTGGTGAGTAGCCCGTTCGGTGGCGCTATGGTTTAAGGCCAAGGGGTGAGGAGCCGCGATATCCGGCCCGGACTCCTCGACTTTCCGATAAGGCAGCCTGACAGTAAAGGTTGAGCCCTTGTCTGGGACACTCTCCGCGACTACTGTGCCACCGTGGAGTTCCGTCAGCCGCTTGACCATGGCAAGACCCAGACCGGTACCCTCGTATTTGCGAGAGTAAGAGCCATCCACCTGAACAAAGGCTTGAAACAACTGGGCGAGGTCCCTCTCACTGATGCCGATGCCGGTGTCGGTGATCGATATCTCCAACCACTCACCTGCCCCTGCTTCCCCTGCCGCTACTTTAGCGGCAATTGTAACAGAGCCGCCGTCAGGGGTGAATTTCACCGCATTGGCCAAGAGATTGTAGACGATCTGCTTGAACTTCCTGGCATCCACCTGCATCTTGCCAATTGACTCATCAACCTCGAGGCCAAGCCGGATGCGGTGGTTCATGGCCTTCTCCTTGATTACGGTCAGGCTGTTATCCAAGAGTTCCGGGATATTCACCGGCTCAAGATCGAGGGTCATCTTACCGGCCTCGATTTTGGAGAGATCAAGAATATCATTGATCAGGGAAAGCAGGTGCTGGCCGCTGCTAAAAATCTCGGTTGAGTATTCCAGCTGGATCGGAGTCAGCTCACCCATTACTTCGTCCTTCAACACCTCGGAAAACCCGATGATGGCGTTCAACGGAGTGCGCAGTTCATGGGACATATTGGCCAGGAACTCGCTCTTCAGCCGGTTGGCCTCCTCGAGCTGCCGGTTCTTTTCCGCCACCTCGAGGCCGCGCAGCTTGAGTTGCTCGGAGAGATCTCTGAGATCGCTGTACTGCTTCAAGTTCTGCAGGGCAATGCCGAGATTGCTGGCAATCCGCTCTATGAAATCCCGGTCATACTGACTGGAAGGCACCACGGAGGCGATTACCAGCACTCCTTGAATTTTTTCCTGATACAAAATAGGCTGCAAGAGTACAGCCTTGGGCTGAATTCCGCCCACCCCGGTTTCGATGGCCAAGGGAAAATCATCCGTGCCCTCGATAACGATCGGTTGGCCATCGGTTACCGCTCGGCCGACCAAACCCTCCCGCAGGTCAAATTCATGCTGAAGATCACCGCCCATGCCGCAGAAGGCCTCGCAAACCAACTTACCGACCCACTCGTCATAGGCATAAAACGCCGAACAGGGAAAGGGGAGCGCTTCGGCCAGCAGAGCCAGCATCTTCTGCAGGGCGAGCTTGCGGTCAAAGGTGGTGGTGAAGATGGTGGCGATCCGAACAAAGGTCCGATCATAAACCAGTCGGGCCTCAAGTTCGCTGTTTTTTTGCAAGATCTTCTGTTCCGCCTGTTTGCGGGCGGTAATATCGTTCTTCATGGCCACAAAATGGGTGATTTGCCCCTGGACGTCCTTAATCGGAGTGATGGTTGCCACCTCGTAGAACAAGGCGCCGTCCTTTTTGCGATTAATGAGCTCACCTTGCCAGATATTGCCGTTAAGGATCGTCTCCCACATCTCCTCATAGAACTTCTTGGGGAGCTTCCCGGACTTCAGAATCCGTGGATTCTTGCCAAGGACCTCAGCGGCGCTATAACCAGTCAACCGGGCAAAGGCCGGATTGACGTATTCGATGGTGCCGCCCCGATCGGTGATCACCACCGATTCCACCGACTGCTCGATGGCGCTGGACATTTTCTTCATCTCCCGCTCGGCCTTGACCCGGTCCGAGGTGTCGCGGATAATGGCATTGAATATCCGGCCGGAGGGGGTGATGCTCTCACTCACCGACAGGTCGATATCGATGATCTCACCATCCTTGCGCCGTGCCTTCACCTCCCGGATGATGCCGATAATCTTCTTGACCCCGGTGTTGATGTAGTTATTGACAAAGGTGTCGTGATTGGAGTGAAAGGGTTCGGGCATCAGCATCCTGACGTTTTTGCCCAGCACCTCCTCGGCCCGGTAACCGAAAACCTTCTCTGCCCCACGGCTGAAGAGAATAACGGTCTTATCCTCCGGGCGGATGGAGAGGATGGCGTCAGGTGCGCTGTCAAAAAAAGACTGCATCCGGGAATTGACCAGGGCCAGCTCCTCGGTCCGTTGCTGGACTGTCTCCTCCAAGATGGCGAAGGAGTCGGCAATGGCCCGGGTCATGGAGTTGAACCGCTCGGCAAAAAGACGCAGCTCGTTGTTGGTTGCAACCGTGGCGACCACCGCGTAATTACCCCGGATCACCTCCTCGGTATCCTGCAACAGGGCGCTAAGGGGTGTAAGTATCCGCCGGCGAACATACACCAGATTGAGGGCGATCAGGATAACGGCCAGTAGAGTAAGGAGATAGCGACCGTAGATAAAGATCAGCTGACACCTGTCCATTTTGGCGACGAATAGAACAACGAGCCCATTAATGTCCACTTCCACAAACTCATGGACCTTGCGGTTATAATCTTCAAGCAACTTCAATCTGTCGGCGGAGGAGGAGATCATGATGGAGTTGAGCCGGGGCTTGAACTCTTCTTCCCACTGGTGAATGAGTTTTTGCAGCGCCTGATCAATTTCTTCAGCTGCAACATCGCGCAGCTGATACTTCTTGCTGCCATCCTTTAAGGCGTTCAAGATCTCCTCAAAACGGACCATCTCCATGGCTACATGGCCTAGGGTCTCCTCCCGCTGGGGCGAGGTTTCACTTTCGGCCCTGGTGAGGAGGTAGGCGATCTGGAAGGTGCGCATCCGCTCGGAGCCGGCCAGGTTGATTGCCTGGTTCAGGCCGCTGATCTCACTGGAAAACCAGCTGCCGTTGGCAATGAAGGCCAGGAGAATAATGATCATCGCTCCATACAGCAGAGAAAATGACTTGCGCATCGGGATATAGCCGCTGGCTTGGTGGTGATCGTTGTTGCGGGTCATGATGATTAAATCTCCCTTTGTACTTGGTGTTACGAGGTGTTGGCCTGAATTTGGCAAAAATAAGCCTTATCCAACGCGCCTCCCCCTGCCGGCAACAACGCTGATGGTCTCGAGAAACTCCTTATACCGAATCGGCTTGGCAATATAATCGTCGCACCCGGCCGCAAGCATCTTCTCCCGATCCCCCTTCATGGCAAAAGCGGTAAGGGCGATGATCTTGATATGCCTGGTTGCCTCGTCGTTCTTCAGCAACCGGGTAGCGGTAATGCCGTCCATACCGGGAAGTTGGATGTCCATCAGCACCAGATCCGGCAGTTCCTGACGAGCCAGGTCGATGCCTTGGTCGGCATCGACTGCAGACAGTACGGTGTAGCCTGAATGTCTAAGTAAATCGCATACCAGCTTCATATTGGCCGGAGTGTCTTCGATTACCAAAATCTTCATTGTCGCTCTCCAAGTAACTTTCGCCACGGGCCGGATAATTTTGACCGTATAACCATCTCCCCTTCAACGGAGGAACTTTCAACTTGGTAAATAAGTGGATGAAAAAATCGATTCGTACCCAAGGCCATAATCCCTTCAGCTCCGTTCAAGGAACGGTCTCTCATCCATCGTTGCTGAGCGGAGCCAAAGGGACAGAACAAACAGGCTGAAAAAGTGTAGTGCCAAACCAGCCTGCTTACCGTCTCATCCCAAGGAGCGGCTTCAGCCGCGATACATACCGGGAATCGTGGCTGAAGCCGCTCCCTGCCAAACATTGATCAGAAATGAGTGAATGGGTCGGGGTTGCACCTTGACGACTTTGCCCAGCCTACCGCACCTCGCAAGATCCGCCGTTATTGTTTCTCCCCAGAGCGATCAGCAGCTCCTCAAACGTTTCGCCGTCCTCTGGATAACACGCAGTCTGGACGCCGCACCGCCAATTCACCGCTGCCAGGTTACGGGCCAACCGCTCATGGGCCCCGGCCACAGTTTGAGAATCAGAGGTGAGGAGAATGATGTAATAGGCCCCGGGCTGCTCGGCATGGACCAGGATCTCGTACTGCCGCACGTCCCGTTTCAGCAGCTCGATGACCGGCAGGAAATCTTTGGTGATTGTCCCTTGCCGGCATTCCAGGCGGAGGATGGCAAACGGGCGATCCTCTCGGCAGTGGTAGGCGCAGACCCGCTTACCGAGATCTATGAAGTTATGGTGAAGAAGAATACCGGTAAGTGGATCAGTGGCCCAGTGACCGCCAAACAAGCCCTGGGCCACCTGGTCCTCATTATCCTCTGGCAACGGCCTCTGCAGCGGGATGCGCAGAATGAAACTACTGCCGTGGCCGTAGTCGCTCTCCGCCCAGATCGATCCGCCGTGGGCCTCGGCGATCCGTTTGCAGATAGCAAGCCCCAGGCCTGTGCCCTGATACTTGCGGGTCAGATGTGACTCCAACTGGGTAAAGGGGGTAAAGAGTCTCTGAAGGTCGCCAGGGGTGATACCGGGACCGCTGTCTACTACCCGCAACTCGCAGACAGGGGTGGCGCAACCTTTTTCCGTCGGATCAAGGCACTCCTCCCTCGATTTCACCTGCACCGTGATCCGGCCGCCATCAGGAGTGAACTTGGCGGCGTTAGAGAGCAGGTTAACCAGCAACTGTTTTAAACGGAAAGGGTCGGCCTCGACCTTAACGTTCTCCGGCTCGACCGTTACAGTCACCTCAAGACCGTGAGTCATTGTCTTTTCACGAATAAAGAGCAGACTCTCATTGATCAGCTCACTAATGTTCACTGTTTTATATTCAAGTTCAATCCGGCCCGCCTCGATCTTAGCAAGATCAAGAATGGAGTTGATCAGGGCCAGTAAGTGCTGACCACTGGTGTAGACGTCCTGGAGATAGTCTTTCTGGCCGTCGGTCATGGGACCGGCGACACCATTTATCAATATCTCGGAAAAACCAATGATAGCATTCAGCGGAGTGCGCAGTTCATGGCTCATATTGGCCAGGAACTCGCTCTTGGCGGTATTGGCCGCCTCAGCCGCCTCTTTAGAAATAATCAACTCGTTGGTGGCCATCTCCAGTTCGGCGGTGCGGGTCTTAACTTTATGCTCGATTGCCTCGAAGGTCTGGCTGTTGCAGACAGCAATGGCAACGATGTCGGCCATGGCCTGAAAGAGGCGACGCTCGCTATCTTTCAACTCGGTAAAAGGCGGGAGGTAGAGGCAGAGCACCCCAATCACCTCATCTCCATCTTGAAGTGGGAGGATGATATGGCCGTGCTCTTCCATACCCTCATAATAGATGACGTGCCGACTGTCTTTCACACAGGCCGGGCATTCGATTATTTTTTTGTTAGCGGCGGCTAACCCGCAAAGACAGTAACCGTAGGGAACTTCTCGACAGGATTTTTTAATCGGCTCGCCAAAGTTTCTCTCAACCGCCATCCGCAGGACCTGATTCTTTGGATCGCTCAGGAAGATAGCGCCTTTTTTCAAAAGGCGGAGGGACTTCAAGGTAAGAATCTCATCAAGGATATTCGCCAGAAGTGTCTCAAGGTTCTCAAATTTTCGAGTAGAGGCCGCCATCCTGTTAAGGATATCCAGCTCCTGGTTGCGTTCCGTTAACTTTGTCATAACCCGGACATTATTGATTGCCAGGGCCGTGCCATTGGCGAGGGCGCTGATCAGTTCCTCATCCGCCTCGGAGAAGGGCTCACCATCGGTCCGGTCGACAAGATAGATAGCGCCAATGGTCAAGCCCTGTAGCCGTACCGGCACACCCAGATAGGTTCGCATTACGGGGTGGCCTGCCGGGAAACCTATTGCTGACGGATGGGCCGCGATATCTGCGACCCGCAACGGGTGATCGACATTAAATATTTCCCGCAGCAGGCCACGGTTCTGGGGCAGGCCATATTTTTCCCTCAGCTCGGCCAATACGTCCGAGCTGAGGCCAGTGTGGATGAAGTATTCATAGCCTCCATGCTGGTCGCGGATCCCCACCGCTCCGTAGCGGGCCCCGACCAGCCGGCAGGCCTCCTCAGCTATATCCCGGAGAAGCGTTTCGATCTCGGTAACGGAAAGCACCAGACCGATAGTGCGGGACAAGGATTTGAAACGCTGGAGCAGGCGGGCATTGTCTCTCAGGCTGTCTGAAATAGCTGCGGTCATCCCATTGAAATTAGTGGCCAAGCCACTGAGTTCGTCCCGGCTGTTCACCGTCACGGCGACCGACAGATCACCGGCAGTCACCGCTTGAGCGGCCTGAGCCAAGTCCTTGATCGGTTGGACGAAACAGCGGCGGACCACGACTGCTATCCCTCCAAGGAGGGCCATCACTACCACCAGAAAGACAAAGAGGATTATGTTATGATGATGCAGTTCGGCAGTGTAGTTGTCAACCATCATCGAGGAAAAACGGTCAAGGCGTTCGATGTAGGTCTTGAGTTCCTGGCTCAGGATAGCATGAAGATTGGTGAGCGGTCTTTCCTCCTTCTCCCCTGCCTCGCTGGACAATATTACCGCAGACACCTGGAGCAGGGCCGGTCGGAACGATTTCTGCCACTCGGAGACAAGCTCGGCATAAGCGCTGAGCGCACTGTCGTAGTGCCCAGTGTCCATTGGCAACAGGCCCTCCGCAGTCGAGCCATCACCAATGGCACGAAGCATCTTTTCGAAGTTCGGCAGCTTCTGGTCACGGACCAGCCGGGCCAAGCGCTCCGCCTCGACACCTTCGGCATGGCTGATCGCCTCAAAAAGATTCCAAACCATCTCGTGGGCCAGCATCCTCTCCCTGGCGACGATGCTCACCCGCTGAACGTCGCTCGTAAAATGATTAGTGGACCAAAAGGAAAAGCCGAACACGGCAGCAGTCAAAGTAACCAGGAGAATCGCCAGGACGAAAAATTTCTTGGTTATGGAAAACGATACCTGCATGATACTTATTCCTTGAGATAAAAATATTTATAACTACTTAGGTTAACGGTAATCAGTTATCGGTTTACAGTTAAAAGAATCATGGTCAGTCATGAATGCTTCGTAGATGCATGAAGTCAGTGTGTGCTCAGCCATTGATAGGATCACTCTCCGTCAACTGCCAACCGTAAACCGTTAACCTAAGCAGTTACGTGCCCTCATGGTATGACTTGCTCGAACTCACGCATCCTTCAACTCCTCATAAATGACGGCGAAATCCTCATGACAGTCGCGAAATGCCTGCAACACCTGAGGATCGAAATGTTCAGGCGTGGTGCGGCCATCACCTTCGGAAATAATGGAAAAGGTCTTTGCGTGGTCAAAGGCCGGCTTATAAGGCCGCTTGGAACGCAGGGCATCGTACTGGTCGGCTAGATTCATCAAACGGCCGGAGAGCGGGATAGCCTCGCCTTTGAGACCTCGCGGATAGCCGCCGCCGTCCCACCGTTCGTGGTGGTTTAAGGCAATCTCCTCGGCCATCTGCAGATACTGGGCCTGGGATCCTTGCAGGATGCCAGCGCCAATCCCCGGGTGGGTCTTTATAATCGCCCACTCCTCCTGATCGAGACTGCCCGGCTTAAGGATAATGCGATCAGGGATCCCGACCTTGCCGATATCATGCATGGGGGAGGCGTAGTAAATCGCCTCACAAAAATCTTCACCCATTCCAAGATGTTCCGCCAGTTTACGGGTGAAAGAGCTCACCCGTTTCAGGTGCTGGCCGGTGTCCTCGTCCTTAAACTCCGAGGCCCGGGCCAAGCGCTCAATGGTATCGATATAGGCCAGTTTAATGGACCGGTGAGTTTCCTCGAGATCGGTGAAGGCGCCACGAAGTTGTTCGGTGCGCTGCGCCACCTGATCCTCAAGTTTCTTGTTGTGATTTTTCAAGAAATCGCCGTATTCCTTAATTTTCAGGAGATTCTTGAGCCGCAAGGTAAGTTCCTCAGTATCGATCGGCTTGGTGAGAAAGTCGTCAGCCCCCTTGCTGATCCCGGTAATCCGGTCGCCCCGGGAACCAAGGGCGGTGACGATGATCACCGGGATTCCCTGGGTCAGGGGGTCGGCCTTGATCAGGGCAGTCGCCTCAAACCCGTTCATCCCCGGCATCATCACGTCCATCAGCACCAGATCCGGGAGATGCTGAATGGTCTTGGCGACCGCCTCCCGGCCATCGGCAGCAGCCACCGTCTCAAAGCCGAGGTTTTCACACAAAGCCTTCAAAAGCTTAACATTAAAGGGTTCGTCATCGACAATCAGGATTTTTTGTTTCCTTTCCATAGGGTATCCTTTCTTGTGGTTAATTATTGTATGCTCTTCATGAAGAGTGAAACCTTCAAACGGTATTCTCACCTTCCCCGGTCAAGGGGATACGCAGGGTAAAAATACTCCCCTGACCGACTGTACTCACCACCTCGATATCACCATTATGCACTGTTGCCAGTTTTTGAGCAAGATAGAGTCCCATGCCGATGCCGCTGTACTCCTTGGTAAGAGAGGAATCGAGCTGGGTGAAAGGCTGAAACAGGCGGGACAGATCTTCACCTACGATACCGCGCCCACTGTCCGTCACCCGGATCAACAACCAATTTCCCTCCGTTCCGGCCTCAAGCCGAAGAACTCCACCAGCCGGGGTAAATTTACCGCCGTTGTCAAGCAACTGTCGAATTATTTTTTTTACTATTCCCGAATCGGCAATAATTTCACCGATCTCCGGCGCTATCATAAGGCT
>VMSU01000189.1 GCA_013792005.1 Desulfobulbaceae bacterium | reverse complement strand
AGCCTTCCAAGCTGAGGGTTGCGAGTTCGAGCCTCGTTTCCCGCTCCAATCTAATCAAAATATTAAGTAGTAATCGAAGCTCACGTGGCTCAGTAGGTAGAGCACTTCCTTGGTAAGGAAGAGGTCACCGGTTCGAATCCGGTCGTGAGCTCCATTCACACACAGTAACGATTTATTTCGTACCCCAAATTTTTATGAATTCCTAATTTGGCAGAGGAGAACGGAAAATGGCTAAGCAAAAATTTCAAAGAAATAAACCCCACGTCAATATTGGCACGATTGGTCATATCGATCATGGTAAAACCACATTGACCTCTGCGATTACACGGGTACTGGCGACAAAGGGGTATGCTGAAGCTACAGCCTTTGATCAGATTGATAAGGCTCCTGAAGAGAAAGAGCGCGGAATTACCATAGCAACAGCTCATGTAGAGTATCAGACCGACAAACGTCATTACGCACATGTTGATTGCCCAGGTCATGCCGACTATATCAAGAACATGATCACTGGCGCCGCCCAGATGGATGGTGCGATTTTGGTTGTAGGCGCTGATGACGGACCAATGCCTCAGACACGTGAGCATATCCTTCTTGGAAGACAAGTCGGTGTTCCAGCGATGGTGGTATTTCTAAATAAGTGTGACATGGTCGATGATGAAGAGTTGATTGAGTTGGTCGACATGGAACTTCGTGAGTTGCTCGATAAATATGACTATCCAGGTGATGATACTCCGATCATTCGTGGATCTGCGTTGAAGGCATTGGAGAATCCCGATGATCCTACTTATGCCAAGTGCATATGGGATTTGATGGATGCTGTTGATTCATTTGTGCCTGAGCCACAACGTGATGTAGATAAGCCATTTTTGATGCCGATAGAAGATGTTTTTTCGATCTCTGGTCGCGGCACAGTTGCAACTGGAAGAATCGAAAGAGGTGTTATCAATGTTGGTGATGAAGTAGAGATAGTCGGAATTCGCGACACCGTCAAGAGCACAGTAACCGGGGTTGAGATGTTTAGAAAGACTCTTGATTCAGGTATGGCTGGAGATAACGTAGGTATACTCTTGCGGGGTGTTAAGCGTGAGGATATTGAGCGAGGCCAGGTTCTGGCAGCGCCTAAGAGCATTACTCCGCACACGAAGTTTAAGGCTGAGTGCTATATCTTATCAAAGGAAGAGGGTGGTCGTCATACCCCATTTTTTAATGGCTACCGTCCGCAGTTCTATTTCCGTACTACTGATGTAACCGGCGTTGTAACATTACCAGAGGGAGTAGAGATGGTAATGCCGGGAGATAATGTATCGATTGATGGTTGTCTCATCACCCCGATAGCAATGACCGAAGGGTTGCGTTTTGCTATCCGCGAAGGTGGCAGAACAGTTGGCGCCGGTGTAATCAATAAGATTGTCGAATAATTAAGCCTATACATAACATTGCCCCTAGGTATGTCTCTGGGTCAAAACATTAAGAGAAGGTGATAAGTCATCTTCTCTTAATGTTTTTTATATTAATTTGTATATGATTCGGAAGAAGTACTGCGAAAGCAAAACACATTGGTGATATTTCATGAGAGATATAATTACGTTAGGATGTACAGATTGTAAGCAAAGAAATTATACCAGCACCAAGAATAAGAGAAAAACTCCCCAGAAACTAGAGCTTAAGAAGTTTTGCCCTTTTTGCAGAGCGCATACAACACATAAAGAAACAAAATAGGTAGCGCAGGCCAGTAGCTCTAATGGTAGAGCATCGGACTCCAAATCCGAGGGCTGGGGGTTCGAGTCCCTCCTGGCCTGCCAACTATTTTAGGATGAATATTTCAATTGGGCTTGATGTTTGGCTCAGTATGCATTGTAGGTTTGTGTCAATTAGGACCATTTCATTGAGGCCAGAATGATGGCAAAAGAAGGAAAAGTTAACGACAAAAGTGAGACTTTAGTAGATCAAAAGTCAAAGTATAGTGTTGAAACGGTAAAAGAATTCACTTCTGAAGTCCAGAACGAATTTAATAAAATTGCATGGCCTGATAAGAAACATACTATGGCATCGACAGGAGTCGTTGTGGTGTTAGTAGTAATTTTGTCGTTTTATTTGGCTACAGTTGACCTGGTTCTCGGCAAACTGATTGGGGCTGTACTCCGGTAATTGCAGTAATAAAGAACTTTAGGATAACTAATGGCACTTCGTTGGTATATAGTAAACACATTTTCAGGTTTTGAGGAAAGGGCAAAAGCTTCACTGATTGAGCGGATTAAAAATGCGCATCAAGAAGAGTTATTTGGCGATATTTTGATCCCGACAGAACAAGTAATTGAAATGGTGAAAGGGGCAAAGAAAACCTCGGCCCGTAAGTTCTTCCCTGGATACATCCTGGTTAATGTTGATCTGAATGATCAGACATGGCACACAGTAACTGGTACACCAAAAATTTCTGGTTTTATCGGTAACGAAATTCATCCAGACCCATTGTCTGATGAAGAAGCGAATAAGATTATCAATAGAATAAAAGATGGCGCATTAAAACCAAAGCCTAAAGTATCATACGAAATTGGAGATCCAGTCCGTGTGACTGACGGACCTTTTTCCAGCTTTCAAGGGACAGTGGATCAAGTATATCCTGATAAGGGGCGGGTTAGAGTCATGGTTAGCATATTTGGACGTGAAACGCCTGTGGAACTTGAGTATATCCAGGTTACGAAAGGCTAATAAAGTAGCATTAATTGAAGTAACCTTCGCATAGATTATAGGAGTAAGGAAATGGCTAAAAAAATAACCGGTTATATTAAACTGCAGGTTCCTGCAGGGAAAGCAAACCCGTCTCCTCCGATTGGTCCTGCCCTCGGTCAGCATGGTGTTAATATCATGGAGTTTTGTAAAGCATTTAATGCCAAGACTCAGAATGAAGGCGATATGATAATCCCTGTAGTAATTACAGTATATGCGGATCGTTCATTTTCATTTATCACTAAGACACCACCGGCTTCGGTTCTTTTACTGAAGGCCTTAAGCGCTGGTAAGGGATCTAGTAATCCTAAACGAGAGCGTATTGGTAAAATATCTAAAGAAAAGATTCGGGAGATTGCTACATTAAAGTTGCCTGATTTGAATGCTTATGATGTTGATGCCGCCATGAAGATTATTGAGGGGACGGCTAAAAGCTGTGGGATTACCGTCGCTGATTGATTTTATTATAGTAACAGTATGTATTTTAGGGTGATAACAATGTCTACCGTTGGAAAAAAACATAAAGCAAATCAGGCCAAAATTAATTCCCTGCAATTATACACCATTGATGACGCTATTAGTCTCGCATTGGATTGTGTTCGAGCCAAGTTTGATGAATCAATCGATCTTGCAGTACGTCTGGGAGTAGATCCTAGGCATGCAGACCAGATGATTCGCAGCAGCCTGGTTCTTCCTCACGGAACAGGAAAGGTTGAGCGTGTTCTGGTTTTTGCTAAAGGTGATAAAGTCAAGGAAGCGCTTGATGCTGGTGCCGATTATGCGGGAAGTGATGAATATGTCGAAAAAATCCAGGGAGGTTGGATGGATTTTGAGCGTACAGTTGCCACACCGGATATGATGGGTACAGTCGGAAAGATTGGACGTGTCCTTGGACCTCGCGGGATGATGCCCAATGCAAAGCTTGGGACAGTTACCTTTGATGTCGCACGAGTTGTGGGCGAGATTAAGTCTGGTAAGATCGAGTTTAAGGTTGATAAAGCCGGTATTGTACATGCAATGATTGGCAAGTCATCATTTGGTTTGGATAAATTACGAGAGAATGCCTTGGCTCTGATTGACAAACTGAATCACTTGAAACCTTCAAGTGCCAAAGGGGTTTATTTAAGAAGTGTTTGCCTGTCATCTACAATGGGACCAGGAATTAAGCTCGACACGTTACCCCTTCGCTCTTAAGCACCATAAGTTTTTCTTTGAAGTTTTTATAGATCCTGTTCATAAAGGACAGGATCTATTTTTGTCTATGCGATTACTTTAGAATCTTATTTTCTGAACTTTTCACAAAGTATTCATTACTTAGAATAGTTATTCGATTAACATTCTAAAGAATTTTTTTGATTTGTCATAGGCATTTTTTAGTGTTGTGGTTTTTTCTGCACACTTAGGTGAGCAGTTTTGAAGTCGAAGACAGCAGGTTCCTGCATTGGTTTAATCAGGT
>VMSU01000188.1 GCA_013792005.1 Desulfobulbaceae bacterium | reverse complement strand
GCCCCGGTAACGCCCATGAACACCTGAGTCGGAAATGCGTTAAACCACAAAAATCGGAGACATGACCCCGCCATTGCGCCGCAGAAGACCGCTATTTCACCTGCCCCTACCACAAAGGGAATCTGCAGGTACGCAGCCAGGGTGGCATGACCTGCCAGGTAGGAAAAAACCAGGTACACGGCGCTGGTGATCACCACTGGACCCGAGACCAAACCATCAAGACCATCTGTGAGATTGACCGCATTCGATGCCCCAACCACCACCAACACGATAAACAGCACATACCCCCAAGCAAGCGGCACAGTAAGATGCTTGAAAAAGGGCAGAAACAACTCCCCGCTGAAACCCGGTTGCTTGTAAACCGCGATACCGGCAGCCGCAGCACCAACTATCTGCAGCAACAGTTTCCCCCGAGCACTCAACCCTCTGCTGTTATTTTTCTTAATTTTACGATAATCGTCATAGCTGCCGATAAGGCCAAACCACAGGGTCACCAGGAGCACAATCCAGACATGAGGGTTAGTAAGATTCACCCAAAGCAAGGTTGTAATGGTCAGGGCCGCCAGGATCAACACCCCGCCCATGGTCGGCACTCCCTGCTTACTGAAGTGACTCTCCGGACCATCCTTTCTGATGACTTGACCGATATGGGCCCGACGCAGGAACTCAATAAATTTTGGCCCTACCAGCAACACAATAAGAAAGGCCGTTACCGTCGCTCCAACGCAGCGAAAAGTGATGTAGCGGAAGACATTGAAGCCGCCAAACAGGGTATGGAGTGGGTAGAGAAAATGATAGAGCATGCGCCTTTTTCAGTGTTATGGGTTCGTAGTTAGTGCTGCGATTACCTTCTCCATCCGCATGCCGCGCGACCCCTTGACTAATACCAGATCACCGCTCCTCAACTGCCCTTCTTCCATGAGTTCTCTAATGAATGTTGCCGCCTCATCCTTGCTGGCAAATTCTCGAGCATTGTGCTCCCCCATCCCGGCCTGTCGCGCCGCAGCAACCACAACCCCTGCATATTCCCCAACAGCGCAAAGGTAGCCAAACCCCTTCTGCGCCACCTCAGCGCCGAGAATTTCATGGGCTGAGAGGCTAAAATCGCCAAGTTCCAGCATGTCACCCAGCACCGCCACTGTTTTCTCATCCTGACAGATCATCGCCACTGTGGCCAAGGCCGCGCTCATTGACGAAGGATTGGCATTATACGAATCATCAATCACCCTTAAACCACAGGGCAATTGCCGAACACCAAGCCGATTTTCACCCGTCGCAAAGGCCTCAAGCCCTGCCACAATCTGCTCCATCCCCGCACCCGCTGCATATGCCATTGCCGCAGCCGCGAGACTGTTTAACACATTATGCCTGCCGATGACGTTCAGCTTGACCCGGGCCCGGGTGCCCGCCACCTCAAGTGTAAATATTAACCCCTCTTGGCCTCGCGCCGCAACACGGGTGGCACGCACCTCCGCTCCAGAGCGGAAACCAAAACTCATTGTTTTCTGCCGAACTCCCTTAGCCAACTTACGAACCAAGGGATCCTCAAGATTCACAACCAAAATAGCAGATTCGGAACACCCGGCAAAAAGCTCCCCCTTGGCCAAAGCCACGCCTTTGATACTGCCAAGTCCCGCTAAATGAGCCGGCTGAATATTATTGATGCAGGCGACATCCGGCCCGGCAATCTCGGTCAGCCGAGCAATCTCGCCCGGGACATTCATCCCCATCTCCATCACCGCGAACTGATGGTGATAATTGACAGGCAGGAGCGACAGAGGCAACCCAACCAAATTATTAAAATTCCCCATCGTCTTCAGAGTATTGCCACAGCGGTCAAGGATACTTGCCGTCATCTCTTTGACTGTGGTCTTTCCCGAACTGCCAGTGACCGCCACCACCGTCAACTTCTTCATCAACCCCCTGCGATAGTGAGCCAAATCCCCCAAGGCACGAAGGGTATCCGGCACCAAAACGATTGGCACCCGAGGAGGCAAATCAAGGAAATGATCAACGATAAGACCTGTCGCTCCGCGGCTGACCGCCTGTGCCGCAAAAGTAGCGCCATCAAAGTTCGCCCCGCTCAAGGCCAAAAAAACATCACCGGGCTTTACCGCCCTGCTATCCGTCGAGATACTGCGAAAACAACACCCCTCTGCCGGAGTCACGAGCTGCCCATGAGAGGCGATCAGGATCTGCTCCAGGGTCCAGGATGGATTCTGCGACACCGCAAACCCATAGCCAACACCCATTAATTCACCTGTCATCTGATTCTGACTGCCCATAGACTTTCCCATCATCTCCCGTAAACCCTGAAACCAATTCCTTCATCAACCAGCTCTATTTATTTAAAAAGTTCGTAAGCGTTCAGCAGCACAGCATCTGCTTTGTCATCGGCCTGATCCGCATACCGGGTGTATAGCGGACAGGCCTCTTCCTCGCATCTGCAGCGCTGCTGAACACTTACAGTTACGAGGTTGCCTGTGGTTTTGATACCCTTGGTGAACGGTTACAAAAGTTCAACAGAACAAACAAAAAAGGGGAAGCTATTCGCCTCCCTCATTATTCATCTTCTGAACCTTGGCAGCAAGAGCCTTGGACGCCTCCTGCCGATCATCGAAAAACTGACTGCCCTTGACCGTAATCTGATATGTCTCATGACCCTTGCCACTAACCAGCACGATATCTGCAGCAGTAGCAAGATCAATAGCATAAGCGATTGCTTGAACCCTGGCGCTAATGAGAGCAAACCCTCGATCCCCCTTCTGGTGGTTATCGAGACGCTCCATGCCCGCCATTACCACCCCTCTCTCAATCTCGGACATAATGCTCTCGGTAGATTCTGATCGTGAGTTATCCGCTGTTATAATAACCACATCAGCAAGACGCCCGGCGATCTCGCCCATCAGCGCCCGTTTCCCTGGGTCGCGGTCTCCGCCACAACCAAAAACAACAAACAATCGTGCCGGGGCCAACTGGCGCAGAGTGGTCAACACACTCTGCAGAGCATCAGGGGTATGGGCATAATCGACAAACACCGAAGGCAGCCCTTGGCACCCTGGAACACTGATGGCCTCCAATCGTCCGGGGACCCTGATCGTTTGCGCTAAGGCCTTAGTAACGGAAGCTAAATCGATGCGCAAACCCGCGGCTACTCCGACAGCCGCCACGATATTTTTCAGATTAAAGGTGCCGACTAAATTACTGCAGACATCAACCTGCCCCCTGGAGGTTTGAACAGCTACTCGTGTTTCACCGCACCGAAACACCGGATTGTGCGCAGAGATATCACACCCTGCTATTCCGAGACCACAGGCAATTAATGCACCCAAACCTCCTTTCCGCGCCGCGCTTAATTCATCATACAGCCTGCGCCCCCAGTCATCCTCACTCGCCTCAACCACGATAACCGCAACGCCGCTGTCTTTAAGATAATCGACAAAAAGACGCTTTTTGGCCTGATAATATGCCTCCATGGTGAAGTGATAATCAAGGTGGTCTCGAGTCAGATTAGTAAAAAGAGCGACATCAAACAACAACCCCTGGATTCGATACATCGCCAAGGCATGGGACGAAACCTCCATCACCACATGGGTCACACCGCTATTTACCATCTCGCGCAGCAGCCGCTGCAGTTCCAGTGGCTCCGGTGTGGTGAACGGCGCAGGAAACTCCCCGCCGCCGTAACGATAATTGATAGTGCCGATAACACCGGGATTGCCCCCAGCACACCTAATTACCTCTTCCAGAATGTAAGAGGTGGTAGTCTTGCCATTGGTTCCGGTCAACCCGACCATAATCAGACCTGCGGCAGGATGATCATAAAAGGCAGCGGCAATATTGCCCATTGCCTTACGGGTATCCCGCACCCAGAGGATCGGCAGACTATGATCCCGGCTCAAGGTCTGCATGCGATCACGATTGGCAATGATGGCAACAGCACCCTTGGCAGCGGCTGCGGCAACATAGTCATGGCCATCAACCACCAACCCCTTAACACAGACAAAAAGGCTTCCTGGCTCAACCTTCCGAGAGTCAGCCACGACTGCCCGGATCGCTATCCCGCTCACGACCTCGTCAGTAGTGTAGCTCACCCCATGCAGAATATCGGACAACTGTTTTGTCACCGCGCGCCTCGAGCGTTATTGATCCATACGCAATTCTAGTTTCGCCTCATCGACTCCCTTAAGAATAACCCCGGCAGCAGGAGTTTGACCTGTCACCCTCCCTGCCCCCTGGATACTGATCTTCAAGTTGTACCCCTGCAAAGCCTGCATGGCCTTTCGCAAACTCATGCCTGTTACGTCCGGCATTTCAAGACTGACTGTACTGCGTGCCACCGGAGGCGGACTGTCCAACGACTGAGACAAACTCCATTTCTGATGGAGCAAGGCATCCGAATCAATCTGCGGTGGCATAATCTCATTCTCCCATCTTTTAGCCATGATGCTTTGGCCTTGACCGAGGATCTCTGTCGCGACCTTGCGCACCGGAGAAGGGAGGGTCAAATTAAATCGTGCACCTTCCACCATCAGGATAAGCGCCAATTGATGCTTTTCGTGGCGGCTCGCTGCCATAGCGACTGATGAAAACCGCAAAAGCTTCTCAAGTGAAAAGGCTTCAGGGGCTTCACTCTTGACCACGGCCCCGGATACAGCCTCAACCATCTTCCCAGCCTGCGACCGGATCGATTCAACAACCAGCGCATCGCCAGGGCCAGGAGGAAGCAACCCTTCCATAAAACTAACAAAATTTGCACTAACCGTGGCCCCGACCCCATCAGTCACTGGAAACGAAATGGGGTGATAGGTCCCGTTGTCCATCCTCCACAGCCCTTTTAACAGATGGGGATGAACTCTATGCCCACCATTGATCAAATGGGCAAAGGCAGATACTAGAGCAAGTGAAGACGCCCGCCAGGTATCATCCTCCAACTGGCACGGCTCACTTTTTCCCACCAAGCCACCATCACCACCCAAATTAGTCTCGGCCAAGCCTGTTCCCGTACTCTGCAGTCCAAGCCTATCGCAAAACGCAGCTAATTTGCCCTCGTGCTGCGTAAACTCCAGTGGCCATCGAAAAGGCGGACTCAAATGAATCCCTGGATGCCAGACCTGAGACTCCGGCTCTGTTGGCGCCACCACATCCCCTTTGATAACTTTCAACACCCGAGGGGTGATAACCAGCTCAGCCACTTCTTCCCGTTCCGCCATTTCAGGAGGCACATTGCCAGCATCCAACTCTGCGGCGACAAGGAAAAACGCATTGAGACCAGCGACAGGGACAGGTTGGCTAATGATTTTGTTTTGGTGAGCTGGGCCCGCCGCCAGCCAATATAGGTTGGGGTTAAAGTCCGGCTCATTTGCCATGGCAAGAATTTCCCCGGTACCAGCCTCAATCAACAGGGCGCTTGCCGACTGCGCCGATGTTTGCTGAATCAGATGCTGCAACTTTTTCTCGATGGCGATCTGCAAATCAATATCAAGAGCGAGGACAACGGCAGCCCCGGAATCCGGGATCTCTGCACTGTCAACACCGGACAGATTTACATACTGACGAGCCAGGGTCCGATCACCTTTCAGGATGGTATCATAGGCGAATTCCGCCCCGGCCAAACCCTGCTCATCTTTCATAAAACCAACCGCATGGGCGGCATGAGCATGAAACGGATAATAGCGCTGAGATTCATCCACCAGATAGACCCCACTATAATGAGAGTCGATAATCTTTTGAACCTTGTCACTGGTTATATTTCGCTTAAGCCAGAGAAACCGACTCTCAGTCCGTAGTTCAGCCGACAGCTTTTCTTTGTCAAGACTCAACAAATCCGCCAAATGTGCTACAGCCTTCTCCTCCGCCTGCAATTCCACTGGACGAAGATACACCGATACTTGCTTAAAACTAACCGCCAAGGGGCTCATGTTCCGGTCAAAGATCGGCTGCCGAGCCCTGAAGACCTTTGGACTATCCTGACTATTTGCCTCCGCTGCAGATGACGACTCCTTCGGAAGAGCAACTCCCTCTTTAGAAACAATTACCTCTGCTTTCGGTTTACCGAAAAAAATCCTCTGATATCCAGACCAACACAACAAGCCCACGCCAGCAACCACGATGACCGCATAGGTCAACAGGTGCCACCCACGACGTTTTTTTCTTGGTTTTTGGCTTTGCTTCATTCATTTTCTGCATACGCAGGTGAGATAGTCAAGGATCAAGGCAGACAGCACCTGGTCAGCCCCCCCCTGAAAAAATGGCGAGGAACATAGAGGGTGAGCCGGCAACTTCCCATTTTCTTGCCAGATACGCTTCCCACCACCACTTCAACCAGAAACTTTCACCCTGGCGGTTATAATCGCCTTACCTGCATTTCTTCCGGGGCATACAGCCCAAGTTTCCCAGCAGTCCGGGCAAGAGTGCTCTGGTCTAAAAGAGTCTTCCGTTGAACAGACAGCTCCTGCTGCTCCCGTTCCACTTCTAGTTTCAACGCGCCTTGAGCCGCTAACTCGCTAAGACCCGACCGAATAAGCAGACAAAAAATTAATGATGCTGCAACACCCGTCATGAGCGAACCCACCACCACCATGCCTATCACCTTCTTGACCAAGACATTGCCACGAACCGGAACCTGCCTAACCCTGACCATCTGTCGGCCTACGAAAACATTAGAAAAATCCTGAATCATCTTCTTTTCACCTTTTTCGCCACTCTGAGCTTCGCGCTCCTGGCCCTAGGGTTATTCATTAGCTCCTCATCGCCAGCTACCACCGGCCGCTTGGTTAAAACCTCCAACAATGGTGACTCACCAAATGCCCGTTTAACCAGTCTATCCTCCAAGGAGTGGAAAGAAATCACACAGAATTTCGCATCATTTTTTAACATTTCAGGCGCTGCCTTAAGCAGCGTTATAAGATTAGCAAACTCCTGATTGACCGCTATGCGCAGAGCTTGAAACACTTTTGTTGCCACATGAATCTTGGGCGGATGAAATTTCCTCGGCACACTCTGCTCAACAATCGCCACGAGTTGGTCTGTGGTCTGAATCCCTTCTTTCTTCCGAGCCTCCATGATCGCGGCGGCCATCCGACGGGCCTGACGCTCCTCGCCGAAATAAAAAAATATATCTGCGAGTTCCTCTTCAGAGGCAGTATTGACCAAATCGCGTGCGACCAATTTCTGCCGATTGTCCATCCGCATATCAAGCGGTTGACTCCCCTTAAAACTAAAACCACGGCCACTTGTATCAAGCTGATAAGAGGAGAGGCCTAAGTCACAGAGAATCCCATCTACCTGCGCAATCCCAACCGAGGCTAAATACTGCGTTAGATCGGCAAAATTCTGCCCCACAAAGTCAACCCGCTCTCCGAATGGAGCCAGCCTCTTGCGAGCTAAGTCCATTGCCTCCTGATCCCAGTCAAAGGCGATGACTCGACCATCAGGTTCACTTTCTCGCAATATCCTCTCGGTATGTCCCCCCAAACCCAAATTAGTATCGACATAAATTCCGCCACTTACCGGGGACAAAAAACTGATCACCTCTTCCAACAGCACCGGCTGATGCATCATATAACCTCAGCGGGTAACGTTCTTAACTCGGGCATCACATTAAACCAGCCTTGAGCAGACTAAGATCAAAATTCTCATAATCAGCTGCCGTCGGTTTGTTATCCTCCTCCCAAATCTGCTTGTCGATAATTTCGAAATAGGTCATCACCCCCGAGATTACAACTTCCCGACCAATGCCACCCTCCTCACGCAACTTAGGCGGCAACAGGATCCGGCCTTGCTTATCAAGCAGACACTCCACAACACCTCCCAGCATATACCGAATCATCTTTTTCATGCCGGGCTCAGGTTGATCCTTAAGGTGCGCAAGTAACTGGAGCTCCATCTTTTCCCACTGTGGAACAGGATAGGCCTTCAGGCACTTATTCCATGGCGTGACCATCAGCTTCTCGCCATACTGATCGCGCAAGACTTCGCGGAACCTGGTTGGGATATTCAACCGTCCTTTGCCATCAAGGCTATGTTCTGAGCGGCCCCGGAAATGATTTACCGGGTCCACAATCAAGTCACCAACCACATCCGCCTCCAGAAACCTTTCTTACCCACTTTACACCACATCATACTACTCTATAGTGAAACAAACGATCAAGTGTCAAGAGAAAAAAAACTTCCCCCTCAACCATTGCCAGAAATCAACTCCTTAAAATTATTAATAAAATTCACAAGCCCACTAGATACGGTAGCCAGAAGTATCAAGACAGCACTAAATACAGTGGTCACAAACACCTTACTCACCGAAACAGCGCCAACAAAAAATCCCAATGACTAATACAGACAGCTGCCTCCACAACGGCCAGTAGCCGGTGAAAGAACAGCTAAACCAGCCCAAGGCACACCAAACCAGAGACGGTGGTGCAAAGTGGTGCAACTTCACATGCCACCCCACTCAACCACTGAATATTCTGCAAGCAACCATAACACCAAGGAGAGAAAACAGAAAAGGCCCTCCGGAAATACCGGAGGGCCTTTATGAAAAAAGAATGGAAAGATGCGAATCAATGCAAAGCTTGATCTATATCGATCAAAATTTTGACCTTCGACCCAGCCTTGGCCATGCCAAGGATATAGCTAGTGTTAACACTCGCACCAAACGAAGGTGGTTCCTCAATCTCAGACGCCTTAAACGACATCACCTCAGAAACAGTATCAACAACCACCCCAATCTGTTTGGATTCATGATGGAAGTCCGATTCAACAATCACGATGCAACTACGATCATTGTATTGAATCTCCGGCATCCCTAACTTGGCTCTCAAATCGATGATCGGGATCACTCGCTCCCTGAGGTTAATCACCCCTTTGGCATAGGATGGCACCTGGTGAACTTTAACAAAATCCATCATTTTAATAATTTCCTTAACCTTCAGGATATTAACCCCAAACTCCTGATTATTGAGCATGAAGGTTAAATAGCGTCCCTCTCGAGCCAGCATGGTCTTTGCCGCCCCGACTTCCTCATCCTTATGGCGCAAAATCTTATTAATCACATCAACACTATTCTTTACAAAAGAAGTAACCCTGGCCATACCGGCGCAAGCGACATCGGCATACTGACTATCCACAAAACGATCCAGATCAATCAGCGCCCCAACTCCCATAACATGGTGCATGTATTGTTGCATCTTGGCAAGATCCTCTTTTGAGGGATACAAATCTCCAGTCTTTATCCCTTCAGGTTCACGCAAGACGTTTTTCAGCACTGGAACCTTGAGTCCCAATTTTTTTTCTGGATCCAAGAAAGCAACTGCTATTTCGGCTGCCGTATCTGGTTTCTTCTCAACAAATTTCCCTGCTTTAACCAGGAGTTCTGTCAATTCATAAACAGCATCGCGATGTTGTTCGGTAAAATCATCTCGAATTGTAACTACGCAACAAGGATGATTGGACCAAATTTCATTCGATAAAAATTGCAAATCAGCGATGCCTGCGGCAATAGATTTCGTGCCAATAGGTTCCGCCACCATAAACCCACAGACATCGGAATTCTCACGGAGAAAGTCCGGCATATTAACAGGGGCCACCACCTCCAGATTAACATCAACATCATCACCCTTATCCATGCTGGATTTAAGCCCTGCCCCAGCAAAAAACATATGAGCCAGCATATGATGCACAGACATTTTATGAGGAATCAAAAACGAACGCTTCCTAAAAAAATTCTGATACGGCTCACCATACTCACCCTGATGATTACGTACAAAAATACTACCGCTACGGTGGGCAAAGAGGACTAACTTAATAGGCACTCCGTAATTAAAAAGGTCCATGGCGATCGGGGCCAGAATCAAAGCGCCATCAACTGAGCCTTCCTCCAATGCCTTCTGCACAGGATTCCACCCCGGAAGGCATTGAGTTTCCAACTCGAAATGCTTTGGCACCACCTCCCCTTTGTCGATCCAGTGCTTCACCACTCCCAGAATCAAGTGATCTGTAATCTGGATATGAGCCATCCGGAGTTTGACCTTACCGGAGACGCCGATCTGAATCCCAGCAGCACCCCCAGAAATAATGTCCTTTTTGACCCCCATGGCCTCTTCCATTTTTTCCCTAAGCTCCGCTGCCCCGAAAGGTTTAGCGATGAGCCCATTGGCCCCTGCCTCCATAGCGGCTTTAGCCTGACTCCGATCAGACTGCCCAGTCGCCATCAGAAAAGGAACCTTCTGAAATTGTTCCTGCTGCCGTAGCCACACCAAAAGATCATAGCCCCCCATATTCGGCATATTCCAATCACTGATCACCAAATCGACAGCCCCTTGCTCCTTAAGGATCTCAGATGCAACCTGCCCGTCTCCCGCCTCGATTATATTCTTAAACCCAAGAGATTTCAGGGTATTAATCTCTATCTTCCGCATAGTCACGGCATCTTCAACCAGCAAAATCCTAATATCTTCAGAAATACTCATGGTTCCCTAACTCCTCAGAAAAGGTATGGTTCGAGTCAATGACGTAACGCTTATAAGGAGGTATTGTAGCAGAAAAAAAAGCTACGCGTAACGAAAAGTTCAGTGCTAAAATGATCCACAGACTGTTCAGCGAGCAAAAAAATTCAATCAGAAAAAGGCCCCGATTTTTTGCATTACGGCCTGGGCTTTACTGTCATTACGGTTCAGAAATTCGATATCAGCGCTTAGAGCCACCTTAGGCCTGAAAGAAAAAATAGTCTTAGCACAAAGCTCAGCGCCTAATCCGGTGATACTTTTGCAATTTTTCATCCTCGCCTTCGGCTCTCCGGCATAAGGCGCGCTCAGGTCAAAGCAGGATGTCGAACGCAAGGCCTCAAGAAAAGAGTCATGCAGCTGCTTAGAAGCCAACCGCATCTTGGACTTAGTCAACCCATGCCTTCGACCTGGCCCAAGGATAAGCCCCAACGCCGCAACAGCCCCGGCCAAGGCACCGCACACCCCTTCGCCGCCACCCATGCCGCCGCAGAAACCAGCGCCCAATTGCCTCACCATATCATCATTCAACCCACCACCAAGACCTTTGTTGATCACAAAGAGGATGGCCTCTGAACAACAAAGACCATGAGCATCATAATAATTTTCCACCCGCTGCCGGATCGCTCGGGTCAACACATCAGTTGAAACAGGAACCTGCGCCATCCGTTACCACCTCTTATTAAAATTCAGCCCCTGGCCATCCGTGGCCAGATCCACAACAATATCATCACCCTCAATAAAACGCCCCTCCAGTATTGTCATCGCTAATGCGTCCTGGAGATACCTCTGAATCGCCCTCTTCAAAGGTCTGGCCCCAAAAGCAGGCTCGTAACCGACACGGACAAGAAACTCTTTAGCCGCACCAGTAATATCAAGATGGTAATGCTGATCCATAAGTCGTTGTTTAAGGAGTCCAAGCTGGATATCAACAATTTTTGCCAAATCCTCCCTGGTCAGGCTATGAAACGTGATAATCTCATCAATCCGATTCAAAAACTCCGGCTTAAAGTGTCGATGAAGAAGTTCGTCAAGACCCTGTCTCATTGCCTCATTATCTCTTCCCCCCAGATCCATGATCAGCTGACTACCCAAATTGGAGGTCATAATCAAAATCGTGTTCTTAAAATCCACGGTCCGCCCCTTACCATCAGTCATCCGACCATCATCCAAGATCTGGAGCAGAACATTAAACACATCAGGATGAGCCTTTTCTATTTCATCAAACAAAATAACAGCATACGGCTTACGTCG
The DNA here is from genome assembly GCA_013792005.1 of Desulfobulbaceae bacterium. Classification (NCBI taxonomy): domain Bacteria; kingdom Pseudomonadati; phylum Thermodesulfobacteriota; class Desulfobulbia; order Desulfobulbales; family Desulfobulbaceae; species Desulfobulbaceae bacterium. The sequence continues at coordinate 16,823 of VMSU01000188.1, read as the reverse complement.
AACGGCCTCAGTCAGATACCCACCCTCATCATATCCGACATAGCCAGGCGGAGCCCCAATCAGACGGGCAACGGAATGCTTTTCCATGAACTCCGACATATCAAGACGAATCATGGCCCGTTCACTATTAAATAAAAACTCGGCCAGAGTTCGGGCAAGTTCAGTTTTACCAACTCCGGTGGGACCGAGAAAAACAAATGACCCTAAAGGTCGGTTGGGATCCTGCAACCCGGCCCTGGCCCGGCGCACCGCGTTGGCAATGGCCAGTATCGCATCCTGTTGACCGACCACCCTTCGAGCCAAATGCTCATCAGCATGGACCAACTTGTCCTTTTCTCCGGACAAAAGGCGGTCGACAGGGATACCGGTCCACATAGCTACCACCTGGGCAATATCCTCTTCGTCCACTTCCTCTTTCAACATCTTGCAGTCTTTTTGGATTACGATCAGTCGATCATTAGCCTCCTGGATCAGCCGTTCAAGCTCGGTGATCCGGCCATAACGGATTTCCGCCACTCGGCTAAGATCACCCAGACGCTCCGCCTGCTGCTCCTCAACCCTGGCCTCTTCAATCTGGCCCTTGAGCTGACGAATCTGCTGAATATTCTCTTTCTCAAGGAGCCAATGTCCCTTCATGCTCCGCAACTCCTCGTTAATATCGGCAAGCTCTGTTTCAAGCTTGGCAAGACGCTCCAAAGATGTCTGGTCCTTCTCCTTTTTCAAGGCCTCCCGTTCGATTTCGAGCCTAATCCGTTTCCGATCAACCTCGTCAATCTCAGTAGGCATGGAATCAATCTCGATCCTGAGCCGGGAGCTTGCCTCATCAATCAGATCAATTGCTTTATCGGGCAGAAAACGATCGGTGATGTAACGGTTAGAAAGAGTAGCAGCGGCCACGGTAGCGCCATCAGTGATACGGATACCATGATGAACTTCGTATTTTTCCTTAATTCCACGAAGAATGGCGATGGTATCACTCAGCGAAGGCTCCTGAACCAATACTTGCTGAAAACGGCGCTCCAGCGCCGGATCTTTCTCAATAGTACGAAACTCGTTCAAGGTGGTAGCGCCGACACAGTGGAGTTCCCCTCGAGCCAAAGCCGGTTTGAGCATATTCGATGCGTCCATCGCTCCCTCGGCTGCCCCGGCGCCTACCAAGGTGTGAATCTCGTCGATGAACAAAATAACCTCACCCGACCGCTTTTGAACCTCCTTAAGAACGGCCTTGAGACGATCCTCAAATTCCCCACGGTACTTGGCCCCGGCAATCAAAGAGCCCATATCAAGAGAGATGACCTGTTTATTGCGTAACGTCTCGGGGATATCACCCAAGACAATGCGCTGAGCCAAACCTTCAACAATCGCAGTCTTACCCACCCCTGGCTCACCAATCAATACCGGATTGTTTTTCGTCCGCCGAGCCAGAACTTGCACGACCCGCCGGACCTCATCATCACGGCCAATCACCGGATCCAGCTTCCCTTGCTTGGCCAGATCGGTCAAATTACGGCCGTACTTTTCCAAGGCCTGATATTTTTCTTCAGGGGTGGGATCGGTAACCCGCTGATTTCCGCGGATCGCAACCAGCGCCTTCAGAAAGCCATCCTTTTCGATACCCAACCGTCGCAGCATAGTCGAGGCAGAACTCTTGTCGTCGAGAATAGCCATGAACAAATGTTCCTGACTGACATAGTCGTCCTGCATCGTCTTCGCAATGGCAAAAGCCTGATCCAAGGTTCGCTTCAGTGAATGCGAGAGAGCAACCTGACCAAACCCAGGGCCACTGACCTTGGGCAGATTGGCCACCAACCGTTCTGCCTCGGTCGTAACCGCCCCCTGATCAATCTCCATTTTTTTTAATACAGGGACCACAACCCCGGCGGGTTGATTAAGGATGGCCAACAGGAGATGCTGGCCGAGCATCTCCTGTTGGCCATTGGTTTCGGCAAGTAACTGAGCAGACTGCAGGGCTTCCTGCGATTTTAAGGTAAATTTATCAAGTTGCATACTATCCCCCGGTAAAATTATGCAGAGAATTCGCCGGCAAATGACGGCAGAATATCCAAAGAGATAAGGTCAGCGCCAAGGGCTGTCAAGAGAGGAGACGGGGTATTTCCGCTTGGACGCGGCACAGGAAAACAAAGGAAGTGACAACGAAGGGCTAACAGCTAGGCAGCAGAAGGAGGAATAGCGAGTTCGTGACGAAGCTTCGTCACGAACTCGCAAATTTTAATTACAAAGATGGAGCTACAGCAAGGTGACGCGAAGGACTACCCACTTGCACCACCCTCTGAGAATCAGAGGCATAATCAGCACGAGCAGTGAGTGCCAGCGCCTTCTGTTTCTGTGCGAAACCATACTCGACCAATTTTTTAACATCCTCCCACATGGTTTCACTCCCCATGAGTGAGACAATTATCTCATCACTATCACGTTTAAATTTGCCAACATACGTCTTGCGGGCCGCTGCGGTATACCCTGTCTTCCCACCTTCAGCGCCATCGACAAGCCACAACGCTCGGTTATGACTCCGAACAATACGTCCATCCGTATTTTTCAACGTCGCCACCGCTAATTTTTCCGCAAAGCGTGGATGACGCATGGCACTCTTAAATATCAAGGCCAAATCGTGAGCTGTCGTATATTGGCCGCTGGCCGTCAGACCGTTTGCGGTTTTACACACCGTTTTAGTAGCGCCAAAACTTCTGGCCTTAGCCGTCATCAACCGAGCGAAACTTGTTTCTGACCCACCAATCCTTTCGGCCAGAGCGACACTTGCATCATTGGCAGAAGCCAAGAGCACGGCATTAATCAAGTCATTGGCAGGATAGCGCTTACCAGGAACCAAATGTACTTTTGACGCCGGCATGCTGGCAGCATTACGACTGACTGTCACCAACTCATTTTTGTTTAATGCATCCAAAGAGATGACACCGGTCAAAACTTTGATAGTGCTTGCAGGTTGCCGGGGAGTGTCAGCATCCTGAGCATAAATTGTTGCACCTGTATCTGCATCCATCACCATAGCGCTACGGGCGGTAATCCGACGAGCCAGCGAGCCAGTCTTGGCTTCTCTCGTTGTGGCCGCTACAGAAGACGCTACCAAGCCAGCTTTTTTTACCTTAACACTCGCTGTATTCCGCCGAATTTGACGGCTGGCACTCTTTTTCTTCTTTGCACTCGAAGCAGTTACCTTTTGCGCTTTAACTCCTTTCGCAATTACTTTCTTGGCTACTTTCTTGGTAGTTTTCTTGGCCGTCTTTTTGGTCGTTATTTTTCTAACTTTCTTTGTTGTTTTTTTCTTATTTGAAACGGCTGTTTTCTTGGAAGAGACGGCATCAGCCGTCACAGAGAGGCAGGGAGAGAATACAATCGATACGGAACAACAAAAGACCAGAAGGAATTTTCTAAGCCAGTTCATGTTACCTCCATTAGCTGGTTTTCTTAAAGCTTATCATCTATTCCTGGTCATTCTTTCATACATCTATTAAAAAATCAAGCTCTTTTTCAAGCATTATCGAAAGGTTAGACATCCCTCCTCACAAGAACTCCAAAAGCCGAATCATACTACATATAGACATCGCTATTGCAAAAAACCACAACATAACAGATTAGCACCCTCTCTCCACCCTCTCATGGGGGGCACTGTCGCAATCGAGATTAAAAAACTTCCATCTCTCCCTCGCCCCATGACGTCACTGCAATAATCGCAAAATCGCGGCACTGATCTCATGAAGCGGCACCACGTGATCGACACCGCCCGCTTCAATTGCTTCCTTAGGCATCCCAAAGACCACGCAGCTATTTTCATCCTGAGCGATAGTCTGGGCCCCTGCCTGCTTCATCTTCAGCATACCGCTTGCCCCATCTTTTCCCATTCCGGTCAAGATGACGCCAATCGCATTACTGCCCCCATAAGCTGCCACCGAATTAAAAAGCACATCAACTGCCGGGCGCTGATGACACACCAAAGGACCGGTCTTGACATTCACATAATACCTCGCTCCGCTCCGACGCATTACCATATGAAAGTTCCCAGGGGCCAGCAAACATGTCCCGGGCACAACCGAGTCTCCGTCTTCTGCCTCCTTGACCCGGACTTGACACAATTCATTCAAACGTTCCGCAAATTTCGTTGTAAAATGGGCCGGCATATGTTGAACTACTAGAATACCAGGACTTGTCGGAGGAAGCAGGGGCAGCACCACCTTCAATGCCTCAGTACCGCCCGTTGATGAACCAATGGCAATAATCTTGTTGGTACTCTTGGCCAATGCAAGTGATGGCAACGCAGCAGAGACCCGCCCAGGCAGGACCACACGCTGTCGAGCGCCCATATTCACCCTGGCTGCCCCCCTGATCTTCTCCGCCAGCTGGACACTCATATCACCTACTGAATAGGCAGAGCCTGGCTTGCATATCACATCAACAGCCCCGATATCCATGGCTTCCATTGCCAAGGAACCGCCAGCCTCAGTCAGCGAACTCACAATGATTACCGGCAAAGGAAAATACTTCATGAGCTTACGCAGAAAGGTGATACCATCCATTCTGGGCATTTCGATATCAAGCGTAACAACATCCGGCTTCAAGTTGACAATCTTATCACGGGCCACATAAGGATCAGGAGCTGTGCCACATATCTCGATATCAGGCTCACGTCCCAACTCTTCACTGAAGACCTTACGAACTACCGCCGAATCGTCGACTACCAGCACACGAATCTTCTTCATCAATTACCACCAAGCCTTCATTGTTGCACGCTGCAAACCAACCACAAAAGACCAAAATCGGACACAAAAGCCAGAAGATCTTCTTCTGGATTACATGCCGAGTCAGGAGAAAAGCTCTTCACTAGCTCGGCTCCCGGTATCCCCAGGCGACAGACTCCGCTCGGGTCGATCCGCCCCAAAAAGTTTCCAACAATCATATTTGCTGACTCCTGCATGGTATCAACAAGCTGCTGATCGGTAATCGCCTCCTCCTCTAATCCCAGGAACCCGCTGGCAATACTGACCCCCAAACTCCGAGGGAAATAAAAACAGAGCGTTGCTTGAGATGGTCCTTCATACCCGATAACGGATTTAATATAGCTCGCCTCAAGCCGCCAGCTGTCGCGTGCCGGCATCTCGGGAAGCAACTCGACCGGAGTGAAATACATAGTCCCAAAGACTTCAACCGCTGCGGCATTCAGTTCTTTTTTAAATACATCGCTGATCACGTCACCCTTCCTTTCGGATAATCTTAAAAATCCGATTCGTTACTCGCCTCAGGCATAACATCATGCCCCTCTTCAGTCATCCGACTCGTATAAGCCTTTGTCAATACATCAAGAAGAATGTCCCTGATTTTCTCCGGCATAAAGGGCTTCTTAACATAACCAGCCGCACCAAGGGTTGTCACTTCATCAATCCTCGCCTGACTTGCCTCAGTTGACACGAAAATCACCGGGATATTACGAAGCACCTCGTCTCGCTTGACTTCCCGCAAGAATTCCACTCCACCCATTACAGGCATATTTATATCGCTCAACACGACATCAATCCATACATCTTGCAACACCTGCAGAGCTTCCTTACCATTTGCGGCTTCCCGGATATCGCCAATCTGCACACCAGACATGGCCACCGTTTTTTTTATAACGGCACGCATGGTTTCCGAGTCATCAACCACCAAAATATTAAATGCCATATTTGACCCTTTTCTAACCCGACAAAGAACTCTAATTCTTTACCAATAATGGGTTATCTCTAAATCACGAATTATCCGAGTAAATCAGAAAGGGATAAAGGCGCTGCACCTTAATTCGATAACCCCATGAGATCCTCGGCCCGCTCCATTTCCATAAACAACATCGACATATACCGGTCCAGATCAAGGGCCGTTATTCCAAACCGCTTCAACCCCTGGCCCTGCATCGCCCCAGACAATCCATCCGCACCAACACCTATGCCCAACGAAATCACCAGCGTATTGGCCATTGCCACCAAGGCGATCAGCGGATCTTTGTCAAGAGCCTGTGGATCATGGTGCATCTTAACAGCCTGAATCATATCTTCACCAAAATCCCACTTCTGCAGGATCAAACTCCCCAGCTCGGCATGGTCCATGCCCAAAATTTCATGTTCCGCAGCCATGAAGGAAAGTCCATCGATATAGGTCCGATCCATAATTTTCTTGAAATCTGAAGCCACAAAACTACTCAAGAAGCGCTTTCCTATATCATGGAGCAGACCGGCGGTAAATGCCGTGCCTGGGGCAATCCCCTCAAAGTGACAACTGATCAGCTTAGACATGATCGCCACCGCGACAGAATGCTTCCAGAGTTCCCCCTGCTCCAGTTGATAGCCCTCCCCAGCCCCTCCCTTGTAAAAACGGGCGCTACTACTGGCAATAAGAATATCCTTCAATGCATCCTGCCCCATCAGGACCAGGGCATCATCCAAGGCGGACACCTTGCGGGGCAACCCAAAATATGCGGCATTACAGGTCTTAAGAATATTAGCAGTGATCGCTGAATCATACTGAATCACCTCAGCCAGATCCTTGGCCTGGACCGCTGGATCATCAAGCATTTTCATGACCTGCATGGCAACTTTAGGAAACGGGGGGATGTGATTTGCGATATTAACAATCTCTTCAATGCGACTCATAAATCCACCTCCCCCTGACCCGAAATCTTCAGCCTGACATGTCCAGTCCCGACATTCAAAGTGACAGTCCGATTAACAGATCCTCCCACGTCCTCCTTGGCCACTGTGACATTATTCTTCCAGAACATCTTCCGGATTATCATCTGATTTCTTTTTCCGATATTAAACATCCCAGAATCGTCCATAATCTGAGCACCACCCACAATATAGACCTTCATGCGCTCTTTAACACCACCATGCTTGTATATTTCCTTAAACATCCGAGGGACACCGGTATCAGCAAACATAAAAGGCTTCATTTCCGCCTTATCTTTATCGATACTGGAGTCCGGCAGCATATAGTGCAGCAATGCGCCCACCTTGACAACAGGATCCCACAAAACAACCCCGATGCAGGAACCCAACGAATAGGTAACCAACTCCTCTTCCGGCTTAGTCCCAATCTTCATGTCCGATATTCCAACAATTAACTTCATTAATCCTCCTTTCCAGCGTCAGGACGCCATTACACCGTACTATAAATTATTTAGGTAATTAAACCTTTCTATAGGTTGTGGCTTCGACCTGAACAAAATCATGCTTTAGGCTTGAAATACTTTCAGAATGTCCAATAAATAAATACCCGCCCCTCGCCAAGCAGTCATAAAATTTACCAACGAGTTTCTCCTGGGTCTGACGATCAAAATAGATCATGACGTTGCGGCAAAAAATAACATCCATCTCCTCCCGCCAAGGAAATTCACCCATCAAATTAAACCGTTGAAATGCCACTTGCTTACGGATTTGTTCTTTAACCTTTACCTTGCCAGCGCTGGCGCCAAGACCTTTCTGAAAATATTTTTTCATAATATCAAGGGGTACCTTGGTTGTCTGCTCAACAGGATAGACCCCATTAGCCGCCATCGCCAAGACCTTGGTCGAGATATCGGTAGCAATAATCCGGTAGCGAAAACCAGGCATTTGCACCGCGAACTCACTTAAGAACATAGCCATGGTATACGGTTCTTCCCCGGAAGAGGAGGCTGAAGACCAGAACACAAACTCTCGGTTTCCACCCCTCTTGGCCACCAAATCCGGAAGGACCCGTGTCTTCATATACTCAAAATGAGAAACCTCACGGAAAAAACTGGTAAAATTAGTTGATACGCTGTCGAGAAATTCAACAAACTCGCGAGCCTGTTCGCCAGGTTGCGTAATCAGATCAAAATATTCCTGAAAAGAATCCAGCTGGCAGGCACGCAGCCGCTTACCCAAGCGGGCATTAAGCAACTCCTTCTTCTCCAGCTTCATGAAGATACCAACATGCTGGTAGATAAGATCGCTGAATTTCTTAAACTCTGCATCTGTCAGCTGCTTACCCACCATCAACAAACTACCCCCTGGCTAACTCCAGTAATAGCCCATAATTCTACGACAAATAAACTTTCATGGCAGCGCTGTGTCCCTCTCATTTCCTGATCACAACTCGGCATTATCCCTGGACAATAGTACGCTCGAACAACCATACCCGACTACTTAAGTGAGGTAAGCGATGATGCCAGAGTTCGACCGATGACCTGATCGACATCAAGTAAAATCTTCAACTTACCCTTGATCTTACCCATACCAATGATATTATCGGACTCGGTAGCGACACCAAAGTCAGGCGGCGGCTCAATATCCTGATCAGCAATATTCACCACCTCAGAGACAGAATCCACCAGCATCCCCACTTGCACCATCCCACTTGGTCCCGGCACATCAACCACGATGATACAGGTTCGTTCATCATATTCCTTCAGCTCCATCCCAAACTTCATCCGCAACTCGAGTATGGGAATAACCCGACCACGAAGGTTAATAACACCCTTAATAAAATCCGGGGTGTGCGGTACTGCCGTGATCTCCATGATACCAATAATCTCACGAACCTTAGTAATAACAATTCCATATTCCTCTGTGCCTAGGCCAAACGTCAGATATTTACCGCCAAGACCCTGCCCACCACCGCTCTGAATTTCTTTTGTTCCTGCCTCCATAATCCCTCCACTTCGTAAAAAATATTATTGGAATTCTTATATACTGTTAAAACCAAAACATAGTTCAACCTTTGGCTTCAACCGCGGCATGACCCGAGTGTGACTGGACAATACCGGCCAAGTCAAGAATCAGACCAACTCGACCATCGCCAAGAATAGTTCCTCCGGCCACGCCTGGAATATCGCTCAATCCTCCCAGATTTTTGATCACCACTTCCTGCTTGCCTAGCAATTCATCGACCATAATCGCCCGCTGCCGCCCCTCATACTCAACTACCACCACAATAGCATCCCACGGGTCTGTATAGGTGGGCTCAACATTGAAGAGATGATACAGCCGGATAATGGGAAGCACCGCCCCCCGTACCATCAATGTCTCACCCTTCCCCTGAACCGTATTGTAATTCTCCCGGGGGGGCTTCAGCGACTCTTGAATGGCGGTGGTGGGAATGATATACCGCTCACTACCCACCCGGACGATAATCCCGTCGATAATCGCCAGAGTCAAAGGAAGCCGAATCACAAACAGCGATCCCTTGCCCGGCGAACTAATAGCCTCAACTTTGCCGCGCAGTTTTTCTACTGCTTTTTTAACCACATCCATGCCAACGCCGCGCCCCGAGACATCGGTAATCTTATCTGCAGTGGAAAACCCTGGCAGGAAGATCAGGTTGTTCAATTCATAGGCCGTGCTGTTATCATGCTCCTGAATCAACCCCCGCTCAATTGCCTTACGACGAATCTTCTCCGTATTCAAGCCCTGGCCATCGTCCTCTATCTCGATCACCATATAGCCACCCTTTTGATACGCTCTCAGGCTGACCGTTCCCGACCTGGGTTTCCCCAACTTTTCCCGTTCTCCTGGGATCTGAACTCCATGGTCAACCGAATTTCGCATCATATGAACCAAGGGATCATATATCGAATCGACCATGTTGCGATCAATCTCGGTCTCTTCGCCTACCATAACCAGATTGACCTCCTTCCCGGTCTTCTTGGAAAGATCACGAACCAAGCGAATCATCTTCTGAAAGGTCTGACGAATCGGCACCATCCGCATGGACATGGCGGTTTTCTGCAGTTCACTGGTAATGCGACTCAACTGAGAGAAGTCCTTGATCAGCTTAGGATCGGACAGAGTTGCAAGCCTGGGATTAGACCGCACCATGGCCTGCATGATAACCAACTCACCTACCGCGTTTACCAAGCCGTCAAGCTTTTCGACATCAACCTTAATGGAATCGCCAACCGAAGCCTTAGGCGGTGCCACAACTTTCACCGCTGCCGCTGACAAAAGCTCTGCCTCACCACCAGAGGCAACAAACACCGGAGCAATGTCCTGCTTGACTAATGGCTGAACAGGAACTTCCGGGGCGCTTGACACCGAAATCGCAACCTCCTCTGCCGTACCACTGGCACCGCCACCCTTCTGAACAGCCTCAACCCAGGCCACGTAATCGCTGATGTCATACTTTTTGTATTGTTCCGGACCCTCTTTCAATACCACTCTCAAGTTATCGACCATGGTTTTCAAAAAATCTCCAACCTTCAACACCACATCAATAACCCCGGCATCCATGACATGGACACCGTTTCGTACGTCGTCCAGCAAATTTTCGGTACTATGGGCTAATCTCTGAATACTCTTCAGGTTCAAGAATCCGGCAACACCCTTGATAGTATGAAACGGCCGGAAAATCTTATTAACTATCTCCAAATCCCCTGGATTATCCTCCAATTCAAGGACATTGACCTCTATGGACTCAAGATGCTCCATGGTTTCGCCGACAAACCCTGTCAGCAGCTCAACATCTTGAAGAAATTCCATAGCTTCTTCTGGGGATGATTCCAAAATTTTCATTCCCTGAGGCGCACTTATTGTGGTCGAACGAGCCAAAACTGCTCCCTCTTGAGAAATTATTTCAGAAACAGAGCCCTCATCTTCATCAGATTCCAACTCAATTTTTTTAACTATCGCGACAAACCCTGTTTCTGCCGCATCATCTCCTCCCTTCCTATAATCTTCCTGCATCATACTGATGCACTGGCCAATCCGTTCATAATTTTCGGCTGAATCGGGCAACTCGGTCATCACAATTTTACAAATAACATCGCGAAGAGCCTGTCCCATCCTCTGCAATCCAGGATAACCCTCAATCCCTGGCATTTCCTGTAACTCTTCGATGAGAACGACTAATTCGCCAACCACTGAAAGGTCACCAGGCTCCACCATCATAATTTTTAAAGCCATTTCATCGAGTTGCGCGGCAATTGCTGAACCACCCATATCTGTCATACCCATTTCTCCATCTATCTCGGCGCCATTGATATATCTACTTCGCAGTAACGCACACCTCTACAGGAAACACCACTCCCCTCAATCATCACACGGGGCAAAAACTCTCCCTAAACACCCAAACCTCAATGCCTAGGTATAGCTTGCCTAAAAAAGAAAGTCATTGGCAAGTCTTTTTCATGAAAAAACTCAAAAAAACACCAAGGACCCCTAACAGACCAAGCATAAATTCAGCAGAGTCATGGTTAATTTATGCTTGAGAAAGAGAAGAACAACAACGATGGACCTTAATAACGGACAAATACGCAAAACCTTCGAAAACTCCAATCTATTGCGTGCCACACTTTTCTGAAGTCACTGGAACCCGCCTACCTGTATCCCGCCCTTTGAATGCAACTATCACGGTCAAATGCCTGTGAACTTTAATCCTTCTTGACGACATGAGGAATTTAGTCATAGATCAGATCAGTAATCAAAGAGCGTCTTTGACATAATTGAGTTGGGAAGAACCATAGCGTGTTATGGGAGGGATGGAGGAGAAGAAGACAAGATACCAAGTTCAGCATCAATAACTTTCATATTCTGACGCGCCTTGTCGATAACAGTGGCCTGAGGATATTTTTCTATAAGCTGCCCAAGTAACACTCGCGAACTTTGCAAGGTCTGGCGCTTGATCTCAGGATCGAAGGTATTCCTGGCCTTAGCGAAAAGAGCTGCCGCCTGCCGCCTCATGGCCGAAGCAGCAAGTTCGACAGACTCGGCTATCTTCGCCTGTGCCTCGGCGGCACGTTCTGTGCCTTCAAATTTTTGAAAACCAACGATAGCCTCATCATATTTCTGATGTTCAAAAAGAACCATGGTTTCCTGCCACGGATCAACCGCTTCCGGCGCCGTTGCTTCTCCAGGGACCACCTGTCCCAAAGCCTGCGCCTGAGCAATTTCCGCCTGAAACTGGGTAATGACTCCCATAATTTCAGGTGATGCCGATGCGATAACCTGGCCCAGCAAGGCATGGGCCTCATCCAGTTTCTTTAGATCAATCAAAGAACGTATCTCTGCCAACTGCTCCCGTGCCCAGGTTTGAGCCTGCGTCCGGACCCTGCCCAACATTATCTTGGCCAAATCGAGAAACGGCCCCGGCGTACTCCCTTCCATAGCAGCCACACCCTCTATCAGCGATGGCGGAATCTGCTTGCCATCAAATAGCAAATAGGCCCTCATCAATTCACGATACTGCAACATATCCTCAGGCGCCACCTGCTCTGCAAAGGCCTGAGCATGGGCCTCTGCCCACTCTTGTTGACTAACGAGAGGGGACAGCGCTTGGATGTGCCCCTGATACACCTGCCGGGCATCATCCACTCGACCGGCAGCCAGCAAGACATCTCCAGTCTCCAGCCGCAACTCCAGAGTTTTCAAATCATTGACCGGACCAAACTCGGCCAAAATTCCGGTATAAATCGCAGCAGCATCCTCAAAACGACCGGTTTTCACCAAAGATTTACCGTAAAGCTCTCGGACATCCCGTGAAACTTGCGCCGGTTCCTGGCTGGGAGTCATTGCTTCATAGGTAGTAATTGCTCCCTGATAATCCCTCGCGTCATAGTGCTCGCGCAGTTGAGTCAGAAGACCATCGCTGCCTGGGGGCAACAGCGACGGATCGCTTTGCACAGCAGAGCCCCTCCCCTGCAAGGCGGCAAGAACTTGATCGCACCCCTTTTCATAATACCCGACATCCCGAGCGACGATACTCCAAGGGTTAGCATCTCTTTCCTGGCCTGCCTCAAGTGAATTGTAGCCTGCCAGCGCCTGTTGCGCTGCCAGCAAACAATCCCGCCAGGAATCCGTCCCGTCCTTTACCTCTCCCCTCGAAGTCAATTGACTTAACGTTTCACGCCACTGATCAAGGGTCTTTTCGTAAAACGAAACCCGCTCTGACACTAACGGATCGTCCCCAGACATTCGATATCCGGCCACAGGCTCCTTGTCCGGCATACTCACCGGAGATTTCCCCTCCCCCTTGTCAGTAACCGGCGTCACCGATGGAGGGGGAGGAAGCAGCGGCTGATGATTGTCGCCACCTTCGGTCAACCGTTTCCCAGCCCCACACCCTGCCAAAACCACCACACATAATCCTATAACCAAGCCCTGCCAACAAAACCGAATACTGGCCATTACTGTTCTCCCCAAAACGGTTTAACCTGACGGGTAGGTATCAACTCCCCCGCCCCCTGAATCTTCCCAAAAGTGACGACGCTCGGACCGAGCTGTACCGCGCTACGCACTGCCGGAGGTACCAACGCTGCCGGATCTCCTACCTGACTGCCAACAACAGAGACCTTGACCTGCTCGGCCACAACCTGACCCAACTCCGGATACCGTAGCGGAAATTCGATGTCCGCGGCAAACGGCAAGGCTTCAATCCTGAGCTTATCGCCATACCCCGCATCATTGACAATGGCATCAGCCATCTCACTCCACAACACCAACGCACCAGATGACCCCGTAACATGACTCGATGTCCTGGTCATAGAAACATTATCATCAAACCCCTCGTACACCGCAAGAGCATACCCTCCCTTCAAAGCGAGACCGGTCCCATCTTCGGCCACACCAGGCACATAGCCGGCAAACGAAGAGTTTCTGAACTCATTAGCCGTTCCCGTCTTGCCAAGAACCGGGACCTCAAGATCCAAATCCTCCAGCAGGGCCTGCCGTTTCTGATCCTGACTCGTAATCCGAATACGTCCCCGAGCATACCGGCCCGTTCCATATTTTACGACGTTCTTCAAGATATCGCTGAGGCAAAGGGCCGTATTAACATCCAAAACTCGCTTCACGGTTCGCTCCGGCAAGTAGATGACCCGGCCGTCGCTATCCTCGATACGATCAATAATCATCAATGACTCATCGGCTCCTGGGCGACCAACCCGATAATTTTCTCCAGTCACCAAAGTCTCGTATGCCCTCGCCACCTCCAGCAAAGTCATCACGTTGGAACCTAAAGGAAACGAGAGAACAGGCTCCAACGGACTGGTAACCCCCATCTCCCGAACCAAGGCGATCAAATAGCGCAGACCTGCCAAGACTCGAAAATCACGGACCCGATGCAGCACCTCCGACTCATAGGCAGGCAGTGCAGAGACGCGTTGAAACTCCTGACCGACGATTTCGGTTAACTGCCTAAATGTCCCGGCAGTCAATAGCCCGTTCATACTGATCCCATCCCAAAAATCCTGGGAACCTGGCGGCTGCGCCCGTAAAACAGCTACCACCTCTTGCAGACTCATCATCCGCCATTCCCCACCAGGTGGCGTCTCAGCAAAAAGATATCCCGTCGGACCAGAAAAAATCCTCGCCCTAACTTGCCCATCCCCTACCTCACCGAATGGTAGAAACTGACTATCAACAGCGCTTTCCGCTTCAACCTTGATTTTATAGGCCAGGAGTTGACGATAAAAACGTTGCTGATCAACAAAGGTTCGGGCCACTGCCTGCCGCCGGACCTCCTTTTCCGTCTCCTTATCATTTGGCGCATAGACCCCTTGAAGCTGATAATTAAAGTGATGGAGGAGATCATTCTCGGCAATTTTTCCATCAAAAAGCAAATCAGGCCCGATCAACTCAACCGCACTATCAAAGGCCAGACGACGGAGGGCCAGATCATTGATCAAAACACCGTACTGGTCACGAATCTTACTGACATAGCGCTGATAGGACTCACCCTGCTCCCGTCCCAGGCCAACTTTGTCGATCACCTCCTTGAACTGGCCGGAATTCAACCGATCACAAAGATGATAGAGCAACCACACTGTGGCCAGATTTTCTGATTTCACCCCGGCCCAACTCACCGACACCCACGGATGTGGACTATGATGATCCGGTCTAGGGAAATATTCCTGATTCTGATAAACAAAAGCGCCGCGTTCATTTACCAGCATATCCGCAGCGCTCCAGCCCAGCTGCAGAGCCGCGCTGTATACCAGAGGCTTTACAACCGAACCCATCACCCGTTTGGCGTCCATGGCTCTGTTAAAAAAACGATTTTCATTACCGCCTATCATGGCCTTGATCGCACCCTCCCGCACAGCAATCACCGCCCCTTGCATCTCGGGATACTTATGCAGATCAAGGCGATAGCGACCCGACTCCGAATCACGATCTCTCAGTGAGACATAGACCAAATCCCCACCCTGCATCGTACCCACTATACGCAGGAGTTGAGAACGATCGGCAGCGCTCCACCGTTGCCCTTGGTACTTAGCCTGTGCCTCGGCCATAGGCATCAGGCCATCACGATCAATCACCCCAGTAACATCGGTCAGCACCCCGTTATCGGAGGCACTCCCTAAAAGGACCTGCACTTCAGGATCTGTTCCTTTGACCGTATCAATGACCCGCCCAAAGAGAAATCCCCCTACCTCTATAGGGCTCTTCTCCTCGGCAAGCTTCTGATACTTCTCCTGCAACAGGCGATGATCATACCCCAACAACCGAACAGACAACCGCGAAAGTTCTTGGCGCGTGGACCTAAGCCCCTCATCCTGCAACTCTTTATCGACCGTAGTGATAATCCTGATTCCAGAACTGGCCACGTTTTCAACACCATTCGCGGCCAACGCCTCCTCCACCTCAGGTTCCACCAAGGCATCTTTGACCACATCCATCACCGTGTTATCGGCAAAGGACGTCCTTCCCTGCTTGAAAGGGACCTCCTGGGCTGACAAATCGTGATAAATCTGTTCATTGATCATCCCCATATCCCGCATCTGCCCGAGCACATAGCCTGTTCGCTGTCGTGCCTTAAGGCGCGCCTCCTTGGCCGAAGCCTCATCTCGCTTGATAAAAGGATTATAATAGTTCGGGCGCTTAACACTGCCAGCGATAAAGGCATTTTCAATAAGAGTCAACTCTTCGACATCCTTATCAAAATAATACTTTGCAGCCACCCCGAGGCCCAGTCCGTTACCACTGACGTAAAATTGGTTTGCGTAAAATTCTAGGATCTTCTCTTTTGAATAATGAGCTTCAAGCCGTAAGGCGTAGAGAAGTTCTTTCGCTTTTTCACGATAAGAACGGCCCTCCCGCTTAAATAAATTTTTTGCCGCCTGCTGAGTCAGAGTGCTGCCGCCCTGAACAACTCGCCCAGCCTGAAGATTAGCCAGCATCGCCCGAAAAATGCCAGGGATATCTACTCCATGATGACTGAAAAATTCATGATCTTCAGCCGCCACAATCGCCTGCACAAAGCCCTGAGGGATTTTGGCGTAGGCCAGGTACTGCCGGTGCGAGTCTGTAAAGATCACCCCAACTTTGCTCTGCCCATCCTGATAAAACACCGGAGATTCAACGCCCAGAAGTTTTTTAAGATTGTCAGGGCTGATATCATCGGCAGGATAGATGACAACAAACCAATATGCCAAAGCCGCAACACCAGCTACTGACAATCCCAAGAACCCAACAAACCACAATAATAATTTTCGACCCATAACCCAAAATTCCTATTTACCGTTGACGGACCGACAGACACGATCCATACGCATCACAATCCTCAACCGGTTGACTCTGCAACGTCTAAAACCAAACTAAATTTGACCAGCTAAAAAAACTCCCCTATCCCACCCGTCAAGGACGACAAACACTTGCGCCAGCAGACAACACCATGATTTAACGACAAATGCAGTCTCGCGCACCATAACAATCAGCTAAAAAACACGGCGTAAAACACATCAAAAATCACCATTAAATTATACCATCACAAGGAAACTGGACGCTTTTTAATTGCACATACTTTTTTTGTCATGTAAAAAATACCATTCTGTCAGCTTCTGGGTGTCAATTGTGCGCACTCATTTC
>VMSU01000187.1 GCA_013792005.1 Desulfobulbaceae bacterium | reverse complement strand
TGCCGTCATGCCGGGATGACGAATGTTTTGAGAGTTGTAACTGTTCAGCAGTGCCACATCTGCGTTGTTATCGGCCTGCTCATGTGCGAAAAGCACACATCGAAAGCCGATGCCTAGCATCTGCGGCACTCCA
Source organism: Desulfobulbaceae bacterium (assembly GCA_013792005.1). NCBI lineage: Bacteria > Pseudomonadati > Thermodesulfobacteriota > Desulfobulbia > Desulfobulbales > Desulfobulbaceae > Desulfobulbaceae bacterium. The sequence continues at coordinate 4,577 of VMSU01000187.1, read as the reverse complement.
GAACAGTTCCGGTTCCGGGCTTCGGCACCTTTCTGGGTCTGAAGGTGGATAGTTACGAAAAAGCGGGAGTTATTTCGTGACGGCTCCTAAACAATCACAAGCAATGAAAATCCGGGGCTTCGGCTGAAGTAACGCCGTCTTTCAGGTCAAATATCGGGGAAACACACTATTATGAATGGACCCCTTCTGCTGACGCTTATCTGGATCATTCCCTTTATGATTGCCTTGGCTTGCCTTCCAGTGCGCCACGATAATCATCGGCTGATCAAACTGTTTTCCCTGTTTGGCAATTTCATCAATCTTGCCCTGGTAATAATCCTGACAGTGAAGTTCATCAATGTCGTCGAGTCAGCACAGGCGGGGAACAGTTCCACTTCCAGTATTTTCCATTTCACCTACCAAACCTCTTGGTTCAAGATCATGAACATTGACTATAACATCGGTGTTGATGCTATCTCTGTGCTGATGATGCTGCTCACGGCCATCGTCATTTTTTGCGGTGTCCTTGCCAGCTGGGAGGTCAAGGATCAAGCTAAGGAGTTTTTTATTCTGCTCAACGTACTGGTGGCTGGTGTCTATGGAGTTTTTATTTCCATCGATCTTTTTACCTTCTTTATGTTCTACGAAATCGCGGTGCTACCTATGTACCTGCTAATCGGCCTCTGGGGCTCCGGCAAAAAAGAATACGCCGCCATGAAGCTGACCCTGATGCTGGTTGCCGGATCGGCCTTAATCTTGGCCGGAATCCTGGGGCTTTACTTCGAATCTGGCATCTCAACCTTTGACCTGGCAAAGCTCTCTCAATTACGATTTTCCGATTCATTCCAGTATTGGGCCTTCCCAGTTATTTTCTTAGGATTTGGAGTGCTCGGCGCCATGTTCCCCTTCCACACTTGGTCTCCTGACGGTCATGCCTCGGCCCCAACAGCAGTTTCCATGCTCCATGCCGGAGTCCTAATGAAACTCGGCGGCTATGGCTGCCTGCGGGTTGGTATTTACTTGATGCCCGAAGGGGCACAAATGTGGATGGGAGTTTTTCTGGTATTGGTGACAATTAACGTGCTGTATGGCGCTTTTGGAGCTCTTCGGCAGACCGATCTGAAATATATCACCGCCTATTCTTCCGTCTCCCACTGCGGCTTGGTGTTGTTCGGCTTCACGGCCATGACGTTTACCGGACTGAAGGGCGGAGTCCTGCAAATGATCTCGCACGGCCTGATGACGGCACTTTTTTTCTGCCTGATTGGCATGATCTACGGTCGGACTCACACCAGAACCGTCAGTGAGATGGGGGGATTGATGCAGGTGATGCCATTTCTGTCAGTGGCCTTTGTAATAGTCGGCTTTGCCGGATTAGGTCTACCCAGCCTTTCCGGCTTTGTCGCTGAAGCCAATGTCTTTGTTGGCTCTTTTGCCAACCCTGCCATCATTAACCGAGTGTGTACGGTGCTGGCAGTGCTCTCCATTGTGGTGACTGCCGTCTATATTCTGCGCGCAGTCAATGCCTTGGTCAACGGTCCTATCGCCCCTAAGTTTACAATGCTCTCCGATGCCACTACTCTGGAAAAGGTACCGGTATCAATCCTGCTCTTCTGTCTCTTTGGCATGGGTATCATGCCAGGCTGGATCATTACACTGGTCAATGACGCGATACACCCTATTTTCAACAACCTAACACGGTGACCACATGACACTCCTGCTACCTGATTTTCTCCTTTTGCTTTTAGCAGCCATAGTGATGACCGTTGACCTCATCCGGCTCCAACCTCTGTCAACTGCCTCTTTCCACTTGAGTTGGACAGGACTGCTCGCTATTTTTCTAGTGCTGACAACGCTGCCCTACAACCAAGAAATCATGTATCTTGGCACCTATAAAGTGACAGGAACCTCCCTTCTCTTCAAACAGGTTTTTGTATTATCGGCACTCTGCACCGTCCTGCTTTCGGCAAGCTATTTTGCTCCAAGGGGCAATGCCAGAGGAACACTCAAGTATCGCAGCGAATTTTATTGTATCATCATGCTCTGTACCTTCGGCATGTTTGCCGTGGTCTCGGCAACCGACTTGCTAACACTGTTTATCGGCATGGAACTGGCTACCATCCCCCTCTACATCTTAAGTGGCTACCAAAAAGAAGATTCACTTTCGGTTGAGGCATCCACCAAGTACATAATCATGGGATCGCTCTCCACCGGATTTTTATTGTTCGGCTACTCTTTTCTCTATGGTTGCGCAGGTTCGTTAAGCTTTGAAGCTCTTCTTGCCTTTACTCAAAGCTTCCCGTCTGATCCGCTCCTGAGGCTTGGCGTCTTATTCGTTTTAGCGGCAATCGGTTTCAAATTGACCGTCTTTCCCTTCCACATGTGGGCTCCAGACGTCTATGAAGGCTCGCCCACCCCGGTAACCGCCTTCATCTCTGTTTCCTCTAAAGCGGTAGCCATCGCCTTTCTGCTGATCCTGGTCTATGGGCCCTTGGCTCCACTTCATGACTATCTGCAACCGATTCTGCTCCTCTTGGCCGGAGCCACCATGACAATCGGTAACTTGGGAGCCATGAAGCAAGCAAGATTGCGCCGTTTCATGGCTTACTCGTCCATCGCCCAGGCAGGGTATATCCTCATGGCCATGGCAGGTAAAGCCGAAACGGCTCGATCCTCAATCATCTATTATTTGTTTGTCTATGCTGCCGCCAACTATGCCATCTTTTTCATCATTAGCATTGTAGGGCGCGACAGAAGTGAGGATTTTCGATCTCTCCAAGGAATGGGCAAGAAAAACCCAGCTCTTGCTGCGGTTTTAATGCTCACTATTTTTTCATTGAGCGGGATTCCGCCATTGGCAGGTTTTATGGGGAAATTTCTACTCTTTGCCTCTGCCGCCAAGCAAGGCTTCTATGGCATGGTAATATTTGCAGCGCTCAACTCGACCGTATCCTTGTATTATTATCTTCTACTGGTCAAAGAGGCCTATATTATCCAACCTGCCGCAAGCTCCAAACCACTCGTCATCGACAACGTCCAGCGGACAACCCTGGCGTTGCTTACTGTAACTATGATTATTCTGGGGTTGATCCCGATGTTCAGCACCTCGATCTTAGCGGTGGTTCAGTAGATTTTGCCTAAGTCCGACAAGCTCCTAGTTTATCCAAAAAAACAGCTAATCAACATCCAACTGTTTATTTTTCTTACCTTTTTTGTCGGAATCGCATTGAATAAAACTTTAGGCTATCTTAATGCCCCTTTCCCATCGTTTCAACCGAGGAGAATGAACAATTATCTAAAATTAGAACTCGACAGCCAATTGTACCGTGCCTTGGCTGTTGTCGCTGGCATCCTGGAACTGCTGATACAGGTATTCGACCGTAAAACTGGTCGAATCAAAAAACCTGTAGAGCAGCGCGGCGCCATACTCATCCTGAGAGAGGAATGTTCCGGTTTCGTCGCTGCCACCGTACCGCAAGGCAACTTCACCTCCTTCGCATACCAATATCGCAGCCTCCAGATTCCAGGCCTCCGGTCGCCGGTTTTCCAGATCAGTGAAACTAAAATCAGCAGCAGCAAAATCCTTGACTGCGCCAAGGTACTCAGCATCAAAAAAGAAACTATCGGCATAGGCAAAACTAAAAAAGACGCTCCACCCACCAACCATATCGGCCACATCACCAACCGTCTCAGCCTCAAGGCTATCACTGGTTGCCAAGTTAGACAGATACGACACGCCACCGCTTAAGGACAACTCGTCTTCGTTGGTCGTGGGCACGAAAAAAACTGCTGAGGCCACAGCGCTGTTAATGTGGTCACTCTTGCCAGCCTCCTTGACTTTCCCCTTGAAACCGCCAACCTTAAACTCCGCGATATCATTAGCATACCCTGCGACCACGGCCGTATCATTGGTCTCTCCAAGCACCAGAGTCCCAGGATCAGAGATAAAATGACTCTCAAACCGTCCAAAAGGCACATATAACCGACCAACTTTGGCATACACCGGAGTATCATCACTGGCTGTCAATGAGACAAAAGCCTCATCAATAACGATAGTGTCATCCCCACCACCCTCTTCATACAGGAACGCCAAATGTCCACTCACATATTGATTAAGCTTTGCATCGACATTCAACTGGGCTGTCGCTAACGCCAGATCGCTGCTCTTGGTTTTGGTCCCATCGGCCTTTTTCTCTTGAGAAACTACCATTTCGGCTTCAACCAACCCGCTTAAACTCAGCTTGCCATCAAGGGCCTCTATCCCCTCTTTTTTACTCTCCATCCTATCAACTCGATCGGCAAGGCTCTGCACGCTGTGACGATGGTCATCGACCACAGGAGAAGATGCCACCATTTTCCCTTCCAACGCCTGAGTAAACTCAACCGCCTCACTTTCAGTAATGACTCCCTTGGCCTTCAACAAATCAAGCAACATTGATGTTTCCGGGGACAAGGCCCATGACTGGCCACCCCCGCCCAGCAAGATACCACTCAATACCGCAACAATACTCAACACCTTTGTCATAGCATATCTCCAGTTTGTAACCACTATTCTCTCTGTTGATTACTCTATCCAACGTCACTGCGCTTCCCATACC
>VMSU01000186.1 GCA_013792005.1 Desulfobulbaceae bacterium | reverse complement strand
TTGCTTAGCCATCCCCGGACTTTTTGCGAGATTGTCAAGGTTATTAGTCGAGAACTGTTGCTCCATCTTTCCAGGGAAGCTAGGGGCTTGCCCAGGCTGCGCAAGAACTATAACCTCCATTCATCGGATAATTCCCGTTGTCATCGATTATTGAACGCAATGGAACCAGCATCGTACATCCGCCCTCATCGGCATGTGGACCAAGAGAAAGATGAAGCCTTTATTTTAATGAGGGGAGCCTTGGGTGTGATAATTTTCGATGATGCCGGAGAGGTGACGGAAACAGTGCTGATGTCTTTCCTCACCGGGAATCTTGCGGTGGATATTCCGCATGGTGTTTTGCATACAGCGGTCTGTCTTGAAATGGGGACTGTTTTTTGTGAGACCAAGGCTGGTCCTTATCTTTCGTTGAATGAGGAAGAAAAGGCCGGGTGGGCGCCTGAAGAAAACACGCCGTTGGCATTATCTTATCTTGAGAAGTTGCGGGGGGTGCTCGCTGAGTTTGCTGTGTAAATCATGGATGGTGCTTATATCCTTGTTTTTTTATGGATATTGAGCAAGAAAGAGCGTATAAATTTGAATGATTCTTGATGGTCTCACAAAAAGTCACGGGATGGCTAAGCAAAAGTGCGCTGCAACGCAGTAGATCGGGCTTTTTGCGACGCCATCATTCTTGGTGGCAGGTATAATTCAAAGTGACGTTGGGTTACGGCCTGACCTTAACCTGCTCAAGCGAAAGTAGTGCAATCTGCTAATTACCCTTACTGATTTATTATTTTGATTTAATGTGTGTCTTATGACCGAAATAAAGCACGATAGTTACGCTGGAATTATCGGCAGCTGTGATATTATGCAGCGCCTTTTTAATTTGATAGCAAAGGTCACGGATACCGATACTACGATTCTGATTCAAGGCGAGTCTGGTACAGGTAAAGAGCTGATTGCTCGGGCTATTCACTCGCAGGGTCCCCGCCGGGATAATCCTTTTGTGCCGATTAACTGTGGCGCAATTCCAGCCGAACTGTTGGAGAGTGAACTGTTTGGGCATGAAAAAGGGGCTTTCACGCACGCTATTCGGACACGTCACGGGCGATTTGAACTCGCTGATAGCGGGACAGTTTTTCTGGATGAGATTTCCGAGATGAGTCCGATGCTTCAGGTTAAGCTGCTTCGCGTTCTTCAAGAGCGACAGTTCGAACGAGTTGGCGGAACCCAGACAGTTATTTCTGATTTTCGGGTGATTGCGGCCACAAATCGTAACTTGGAGGATGAAGTCAGGGAGGGGCGATTCCGGGAAGACCTGTTTTACCGACTCAATGTTATACCGATAGATGCCCCGCCCCTTCGGGAGCGAACGTCAGATATCGTGCCCTTGGTATGCTATTTTATTAGCAAATTCAATCAGTCGAAGAAAAGGCGTATTTCAGGGGTCTCCAGTGAGGCTATGGGGTGTCTCCTTCGTTATTCGTGGCCTGGCAACGTTCGGGAGTTAGAAAATATAATTGAACGGATGGTTATTCTGGCTGTTGATAAGGAAATCGCAGTTTCTGATTTGCCTGATAAAATTGTTCAGGCCACTGGTTTGACCAGGGAGGCTGTTGACGAAATCCCGGATCAAGGCTTCTCCCTTAGTTTGGCGGTTGCCGATTATGAAAAAAAATTGATTGTCCAAGCTCTGAATCAGACCGGCTGGGTGAAGAACCAGGCATCTCAACTGTTAGGGGTTAACCGGACCACATTGATTGAAAAACTCAAGCGGTATGAGCTGGTTAAGCCGTTGGTTGTGATGACGGAGTGACGCCGTCCGGGGTGAGGGGATAGCTTGATGAGTGTATCCTTTTTTGCTTGTTGCGATCCTGCCTACCATTGTTGGCCGCTTGATATTGATGTATGTGAGAGAACTACTTTTTAGGTTAATCGGGTGACAGTTGACTGTTAGTGAGCCCTGCCAATGGCTGATCATTCTCTTGTGTCATGTGTCATCTGATGGTTCATAAGGGGTTATGATTTCTGTTAATCGAAAACTGGTACCTGATTGCCGTCAACCTGAGTTATCTTTGAGGATAGTCGCTGTTGCCAACCACATTGACTCATTATAACCTGGGGAACTACTCAGCTATGTTGGGGCGCCAGGGTCCGGTCCGGTACTTGTGCGAGTGGAAAGGCATTTGCTGTTGTCTTGTGGCGGTTTTTCTTGCCTTTACTCCATGCAATGCTGGGGCGGAGGATGTCAAGAGTAAGAATGCGCCAGCTCAGAAATCGGATAAAGTTGAAGAAGATGCTTCACCGCCAGCAGTCAAGCCACCTCCATTGAAAAAACTTGTTGAGCATTCACAGGAACTCCTTCGCTATGGCACGCCAGAGGAGGCGGCGCAGGCACTGTATATGGTGCATTATTATTATCCCGAAGGACCCAAGGGTGAGCCTTCTTTGTGGCAAGCGGCCTCTATGATAAAAGAGATGGCTCTTGTTGCTGAAAATCCCGACTGGGACACAGTGCTGGATCGTTTCCGGCGCTATCTTAACTATTATCCCAAAGCGCCCAGGGCTGCTGATGCCTATTTTGAGCTTGGTATGACCTATCAAGCCATGCATTTCTTTCGAGAAGCTCAGGTCTATTTCAAGCTTTTTCTCGAGCGTTACCCAGACTCACCTCTTGTGCTCCAGGCTATGAGTCACTACAGGGATTCTCTCCTGAAGGCAGGTCGTGAGGATGAAGCCAAAAAGGTTTTCACTTCCTGGCAGAAGTCGACAGACCCCAAGGTCCGGGCAATGGGCGAAATGGGAGAAGCTACAATGAAATGGGGTAAGGGTGATTTTCAAGGGGCGCTTGATGGCTACCAGAAAATTCTCAAAGTACTCCCTGATTATTTTATCACGGATCTTGAGGTGTTGCGTTATGTTGGCATTGCCAATCTCCGGTTAGGAAAAGCTGAGATTGGCCAAACGCATCTCTATCATTACCTGACTTTGACCGGAATTTCACCTGCTCGTAGAGATGTTCTGCTTGAACTGGCCGAGAGCTATTTTTTAACCAGGCAGTTTCTGGCAGCTCAAAAACTGTATCGTCAGATAAAAGCGGAAGGAACCGAGAATGAACGAGCTGTACTGGTCAGTAATTTCCGTTTAGCTCAGTGCTTTGACAATACCGACATAGAGCTTGAAAAGTGGCAGTTCCATAATGATCTTACCGCCCCGGAAGGAGATAAACCCTACCTTGCGGTTCTTGAAAAATTGTACCGTGACCCAATTGCCCAAGACGCCAGAATTGAGATTTTTAAACGCTATATAGCTCGCTCTGAACTGGGAAGAGCGAGTGAAGTCGGGCGAAATTTTTTGCGTAATGCCCAGCCGGATTTGTCCAATGCTGTTCAAACCAAACAGGTTGACCAGATTTTAGATTACCTGGTGAGTGAATTATTGAAGGCCAAGAGGTATGTCGATATCTATGATCTTTATGTTGGTGAGTATAGACATGTCAAAGATTTTCCCAATGGGCCGCTTCAGGGTATGATTGGTCAGGCCATGGAGGCTTTGGGTCTCAATGATTTAGCGGCGGCGTTGTATTATCGTGCTATGCAATGGCCGTTGACTGAGCAGGAGAAAGCGGAGCTTTATTTTCGTAGGGCTCGATTGTATCTGGCAATGAAGGACTATGAAGCCGAAGATCGGCTCTTGACCTATCTGCGGAAGATTTATCAGGGTAAACCTGAGGCTGGAGAGGTAGCTTATTACAGCGCTCAATTGGGCGCTGCGCGTGGTGATATTGATCAAGCCCAAGAGTGGTATGATAAGGCGTTGGATAAACCGACTGTGTCTGATCGTTCCTTGGCTGCGGAAGAGGCCATCGGACTTATGGTTCGTGATGGTCGTCTTGAGCAGGCCGAGACTATTCTGACGAAAGGGGCGACTGAACGTTGGATTGCTCCTGAGGTGCAACAGGGGTGGCTGCTCAGGATCGGAAATGGCTGGCGAGAAAAAAAAGAATGGGTCAAGGCCCAACAGGCGTATGAGAGGGGTTTGGTTGAAGGTCTGCCGGATAAGGGTGAGACTGTGCAGGCTCTGCAAGTGTACTTGGGTGATGTGCTGTTGGCCCTTGATACTCCGGATAAAGGACTTGAGCGATATCAGGCTGCAGCTCAGGGAGAGGATCAGCTCTGGAAGCAGATGGCTAGTGAACGGTTAACTCAGCATGCTCTTGATGTTGAAATGGCGGCTATGAAAAAGGCCGGGCGGTCAGTAGGTAACGACGCCCAATGATTGATGGTGTCGTTACCAAGCGCAGACTTTGGAAAAAAGTCAGAGCGATTTGGTTGCGGAGCGGGTTGAAAGTCTTGCGGGCTCTCTCGTCTGTTTAGTTATCCTGTTAGTTGTTACGAGATTTGAGTGGACATAATTTATTGTGAATTCAGGTAATAAGAAAATATTAGTTGTTGATGATGAACAAGGGGTTCGTGTTGACCTCTTTCAAGCCCTGATCGGTCAGGGTATGACGGTGAGTGTTGCCGAGGACGGGCGTATGGCTCTTGAGATGTTGGGCCGCGACTCCGTTGATTTGGTTATTACCGATATTAAGATGCCGGATCTGGATGGTATTGAAGTGTTGAAGCAGGCAAAGATAAGTAATCCTGCCTTGCCGGTGGTAATTATGACCGGATTTGCGACCGTTGATTCTGCGATTGCAGCCATGAAGCTCGGTGCCTTTGATTATATTCTGAAGCCATTTCCGATGGAAGTGATGCTGGAGACTGTTGGCCGTGCTTTGGCTGTTGGTCTGTGTGGGAAAACCGTGGCGGCAGGTCTGTCATTTGAGGCTGGGCCTCGTGCCATGACCAGCAGGGCTATTATTGGACAGGATCCTGCCTGGCTTAAGGTTGTGGCCAAGGCCAAGGCTGTCGCTTCCAGCACTGCGACTGTTTTGATCCTTGGCGAATCAGGCACGGGCAAGGAGGTGTTGGCTCGTCTCCTTCACGAGGAGAGTGAACGAAGTGGCGGCCCATTTGTGGCTTTAAATTGTGCGGCATTGCCGGATGGACTCCTGGAAAGTGAGTTGTTTGGCCATGAGAAGGGTGCATTTACCGGTGCGATTGTTGCTAAGAAGGGGAAATTTGAATTGGCAGACGGGGGAACACTCCTTCTGGATGAAATTGGCGAGGTGCCTCTTCATCTGCAGGCAAAACTGCTTCGGGTTTTGCAGGAGAGCGAGGTGGACCGCTTGGGTGGCAAGGCCCCGATAAAATTTGATGTTCATGTCCTTGCCACAACCAACCGTAACTTGACTGAGGCCGTGGAACAGGGAACGTTCCGCCAGGACCTGTTTTATCGGCTTAATGTCATCCCTATGCGTCTGCCAGCCCTTAAGGATCGTCCGAGGGATATTTTGTTGTTGGCAGATCATTTTATTGCCCGCTATTCGTCTCAATATAAAAAGCCGTGTAAAGTGTTCTCGCGAGCGGCACAGCAGAGGTGCCTTGAATATGGTTGGCCCGGCAACGTTCGAGAGTTGGAAAACATGATTGAACGGGCAGTGCTGCTGAGTCGGGGGCGTGAGATTGAGTCATGGGATCTGTGGGACGAGGAAGACCAGACTCCTGAAGGATCGGCTGATGTCGGCGTGCCCGGTGTTGAAGACCAGGTTGCGTTGCCAGAGAGTGTCATGTTTGCTGATGGGAGTGGACAGGTGGTTTCACTCCGTGAGGTCGAGCGTCAAATGATTCGACAGGCACTGCAACAAACCGACAATAATCGGACTCATGCCGCCAAAATGCTTGGGATCAGTGTTCGGACCCTCAGGAACAAACTTAATGAATATCGAAGCCAGGGGATTGACTTATAACTATTCGAATTTATAGCATTTTATTTTTTAACAGCGTTTTTTTCACCCTTCACCTCATCTCCTATTTGCCTTCCTTGATCAGTTTTTTGTAAGTCTGAGTTTAAGCCCCATTTTCTTGCCAAAATTTGTTGAGCATTATAAGTAATATCGTCATGATAGGTCTACTTTTCTGTGGTGGGCGAGTCATGGCTGGCGGTGTGATGCTCGTGGTGGTGGGTATTGGTTTACTAGGAAAAAATTTCAGGCATCAATATTGCTTATCCTGTCAGTTGTGGTCATTTATTATTACGATGTGGAGGGTATATGCCGTTTACTAACAAGTTGTTTGGTGGGGTAATTCATGCGAGTCATCTGGCTCTTGACGCCAGGATGGAACGTCAGGGTTTGATTCAATCAAACATTGCAAACCTCGAGACACCTGGCTATGTCGGGCAGGATTTTTCTTTTGCTTCAGTCATGAAGAGCGCCATGCTTCAGCAAGGGAAACTTGCTCAGACCAATAAACAGCATATCGCTCTAGATCCGGTGACCTTGAGCGAGAGTATGGAATTCAGTCGTGATAGGAGGCCGGTTGATCTTGATGAGGAGATGCAGAAGCTTTCGGAGAATCAATTGATGTTTCAGGTGACAACAAAGATTCTGGGGAGCAAATTTGAAGGCTTGAAAATGGCTATTGATGAGGGAGGTAAATAATCATGGACTTTCTTACTGCCATGAAAATCAGCGGATCAGCGCTTAAGGCTGAACGAACCAGGATCAATATTGCGTCAATGAATCTGGCAAATGCTAATACCACCAGGACCATTGAGGGGGGGCCGTATCGATCTAAGTCAGTTGTCTTTGGCGCTACTCCACTTGAGAATACTTTCCAGGCCGCATTCAACTCAGTTGACGACAGGCTCCGCAAGGTGAATGTGGTTGAAATTCAGGAGGATCCAACTCCATTTCGGGAGGTCTATGATCCATCCCATCCGGATGCCGACGTGAACGGTATTGTCAAAATGCCGAATGTCAACACGGCGGAACAGATGGTTGATTTGATGAGCGCCCGCCGGGATTTTGACGCTAATGTCACAGCAATGGATACTATTAAGGCCATGGCGCTGCGCTCTTTGGAAATCAGTAAATAGTGATCGGAACGCAGAACGCTGGGGAAAGCCTGGAGTTCTGTCTAGTCTAAGGAGGAGAAGAAATGAATGTCAGTGGTATTGATCCTATTTCGATAAGCGGCAGTCTGCCTGCCAAGGTTAAGGAAACTCAAGGGACAGGGTTTGGTGAAATTTTTCAGGAGTCGATTGCCGCGATCAGTGAAAAATCTCAGGCAGCATCGGTGCTTAGTGAGGGATTGGTGTCGGGGCAACATTCTAATATCCATGAAACCATGATCGCTATGGAAGAGAGCAGTATCTCGTTTCGGATGCTGGCTAAGGCTCAATCCAAGGTCATTGATGCGTATAAAGAATTGATGCGGCTACAACTGTAAGCGGAGTGCTGTCCTTTGCCCAGGGTCCTTTCGGATATTTAATGAGTTAGCAAAAAGAGGCGTTTCATGGCGAGTCCCAAAGAGATGTTGCAACAGATACTGTCAGTAATCAAAGAATTTTCCACGCTGCAGAAATTCATGGCCGGGACTATTCTTGCTGTAGTGTTAGGCGGTCTGGTGATGTTGTCCATGGGTGGGCAGGTGACTAGTCATCAGGTTTTGTTTTCTTCTTTGAGTCAGGAAGATGCGGCGGATGTTGTTGCAAAACTCAAGGAGCAGCGCATTCCTTATACAATTGATATGAATGGCTCTACCATTAAGGTGCCGGCGGAAAAGGTCTTGGAAACCAGGCTCAGTATGGCTGGCGATGGATTGCCCAGGGGGGGTGGTGTCGGGTTTGAGATCTTTGATAAGAACAGTTTGGGGACCACGGATTTTGTTCAGAAGATGAATTATCAACGGGCATTACAAGGTGAATTGGCGCGGACCATCCGTCAGTTTCAACAGGTTCAAGAGGCTAGGGTTCATATTGCCGCTCCTACCGAGTCCGTCTTTGTTGAGGACCAAAAGCCCCCCTCTGCGTCAGTAAGCGTCAAGTTGCGTGGTTCGGCACAGCTTGAGCAAAAGCAGATTCAGTCGATTGTCAATTTGGTGGCTAGTGCAGTGCAGGGGTTAACCGACGAGAATATTACCGTGGTCGATACGGCTGGCCGACTGCTTTTTCGAAAGCGCGGCGGTGAGCTTGGGCAGATGTCAGACAGCCAGCTTGAGTATCAGCAAGGGGTGGAAAAGGCGTTGCGGGATAAAGTCGAAACCATGTTTGAAGAGGTTGTCGGCGCAGGAAAGGCTATTGCCCGGGTCTCGGTTGAACTTGATTTTAATCAGGTTGATACCACAGAAGAGTTGTTTGACCCAGAAGGGCAGGTGGTCAGGAGTGAACAGCTCTTAAATGAGGATAGCGCCTCACCTGGTTCTACTCCTCAGGGAATACCCGGAGTTAAGGGTAACCTTGCCACGTATAATGAAACCGGGGATGGAGCGGGTGGAGGGGCTAACGCCAAGAGAAACAATGTTACCCGAAATTACGAAGTTAGTAAGACCGTGAAGCGGGTTAAATCATCAATGGGTAAGATCAAACGACTTTCGGTCGCAGTGATGGTTGATGGTACCTATGAAAAGGGCGTTGACAATGATGGAAATCCAACCATAAAATATATTGCAAGGGCTCCAGAGGATTTGAAATGGTATGAAAAGATGGCCAAGAATGCCGTGGGGTTTGATCCGGAACGAGGAGATCAACTTGAGGTGGTAAGCACGAGTTTAGCGGCTTCCTTGGCGCCTGAGTCCCAAATTGATGGGTTTGAGCGTTGGCAGCACCTTATTGATCGTTTAGCTCAGCCGGTCATGTATTTATTGATCTCTATCTGCTTTGTCTTCTTTGTGATTCGGCCATTTTTCAGGGTGCTGTCCAATAAGCAACTTGAGGAGCAACGGCGGGTTATGGCGGCGACCAAGTTTGTGGGGGTTGAGGGTGGAGAGGGGGTAACAGAAGAGGATCTTGCCCTGAAACCGATGGGGATGAGCGATAAGGAAAAGATTTATAAATTGGCGCAAACTGATCCGGATCGGGCGGCAGATTTGGTTAGGCGTTGGCTGCGGCAAGAGGCATGAAAATGGTAAACGTTCACCGGGCACCCGGTGAACGTTTACAGTCCGGTGAAATCTGCACGCTCAATGCTTCTGGTGAACGATTACTGAAAATGATTGATTTAACCGTAAATTGGTAACTGATCACCGTCAACTTAAGCAGTTATCCTCCAAGTAAACTAAAAAAGGCCTAAGACATGGCAAAAAAAGATCAACATGGGACTGATGAACTTTCCGGTCCGGAGAAAGCGGCTATTTTTTTATTGACTCTGGGGGATGATTTCACCGCTAAAGTTTTTCAACGGCTCGATGTTGACGAAATAAAGATGGTCGGTCGTCAGATGGCGAAGATTGATCATGTGAATAAGGATGATATCGCCAATCTTTTGAAGGAGTTTCGGTCTGACGAGGGTGGGGAGGGGTTGTTTCTTTCTGGAGATGATCTATTGGAATCCGCCTTGAAAAAAGCGTTAGAGGCTGATAAGGCAGGGGCGATACTTGATGATATTCGTTCGGATTGGCGCTTGACACTCTTTCAGAAGGCCCGGAAACTCGATCCACGTATCTTGGTCAATTTTTTGCGGAATGAGCATCCCCAGACCATTGCTTTGGTGCTGGCGGTACTCGATCAGGTCCAGGCTGCGGTGATTCTTGGTGAGCTGAAGGAAGATCAGCGGGTTGAGGTGATTATCCGAATGAGCGAGCTTGATAAGGTTAGTCCTGAGATCTTGGTGGAAATAGATCGGGTGTTGCAGGAAGAGCTGCTTTCTGTCGAAGGTGTTGAAGGTCAGCGCCTAGGCGGGGTTGAGGCGGTGGCAGAAATTCTTAATCACGCGGACCGTGCCCTGGAATCGTCGATTATGGAAGGGGTTGAAGAACAGCGAGAAGAGTTGGCCGAAGAGATCCGCCGCTTGATGTTCGTGTTTGATGATTTGACCGGGGTTGAAGATCGCGGGATAATGGCTATCTTGAAAGAAGTGAGTTCTGATGATCTTAAGTTGGCGCTAAAAACGGCCACGGAAGAACTCCGGGAGAAAATCTTCAAGAATATGTCCCAACGTGCTGTTGAAGGATTGAAAGAGGATATGGAAATAATGGGACCCACGCGATTAAAAGATGTCGAGTCGGCACAGCAGTCTATTTTGAAAATCGCCAAGCGGTTGGAGCAGGAAGGTAAACTTCAGTTGTCTTCCGGCGGGGGTGATGATGAGTTTGTCTAAGATAATCAAATCTTCTCGTGAGGGAGGAAGAAGTTCGATTCTGGTTACTCGCCGATCACCGGGGGACAGTGAGGAGGGTGGGTTTCATGCCTTATCGTCTATGTGGCAATCTGATGATGATGAGTTTGTGGCAGAGGTAAGTCCTCTTCAGGCAGAGCGAAAGCGTCTTCGGCAGGAGGTCGAAATCATTCGGACTGAGAATGAAGCGCTGGTTAAAGCGGCGGAGGATCGGGTCGCTCAGATAGAAAAAGAGGCACATGATAAAGGTTTTGCTGCGGGGAAAAAAGAGGCGTTGGATCAGGAGAAGGCCAGTTTCGCTCAGGTCATGGTCCAACTTGATGCCTTGCTGAAAGGAATTGAATCGGATCGACAGCGTTTCTTTGCCCAGTATGAGAGTGAAATCGTTACGTTGATCAAGGCTATGGTTGATCGTGTTCTTTTTCATGAGGTCACGACGAATCCCCAGGTGATAGAGGTATGTCTGAAAACGGCTTTGGCTTATGTTGTTGAAAATTCAAAAGTTACGGTTCGGGTTCATGGTCAGGATCTTGAACGGTTGAAAAGGGCAGCCATGGAACGTCCCGAAATGTTGACCGGGTATAAGAAAATTGATTTGAACGAGGATCCTGCTGTCTCTCCTGGCGGGTGCTTTCTCGAAACATCGTTTGGTGAAATTGATGCAACTCTTGATTCACGGCGTGACAGAGTCTTTGCCGCTATTGACGCAATTTTGAAAAAGGCAGCCACTGCAGTCGGGTAATTGCCGTTGCGGAAAATATCATGAATATCTCTCATTGTATCAAAGCCGTGCTTTCAACTGACACGATAGCGGTCAGGGGGCGGGTCAGTCAGGTAATCGGCATGGTGGTCGAGAGTCATGGTCCTGGGATTCCGGTGGGCAGTATCTGTGAAATCAGCGCCTTTCGTGGTCTGAATAAGGTTCCGGCTGAAGTTGTTGGGTTCCGGGAGGGAAGGGTTTTGCTGATGCCGCTTGGCGACATGCGCGGGGTGGAACCGGGTAGTGTTATTCAGCAAGTTGCTGGTCAGGCGGTAGTTCCAGTGTCGCAGGCAATGTTGGGCCGAGTTATCGATGGATTGGGTAATCCCATTGACGGAAAAGGGCCGCTGGTGACCGATGCAGTGTATCCTTTGTACGCCGAGCCTTTGAATCCCATGGAGCGGGAGCGGATTGTGCAACCTGTTGATGTTGGAGTTCGCTCAATCAACGGCCTTTTGACTCTGGGCAAGGGCCAGCGGATCGCGATCATGGCTGGTTCCGGGGTGGGCAAGAGCACTCTTCTTGGCATGATCGCCAAACATACCGCGGCAGACATCAGTGTTATCGCCTTGATTGGTGAACGGGGCCGCGAACTCAAGGATTTCATCGAAAGGGATCTGGGGCCTGAGGGATTGGCACGATCAGTTGTGGTTGTCGCCACTTCGGATCAGCCACCCTTGGTCAGGATGCGTGGAGCGTATCTGGCCACGGCTATTGCCGAATATTTCCGTGATCTGGGCCGTGACGTGATCATGATGATGGATTCGGTAACCCGATTTGCCATGTCCAGTCGGGAAGTTGGTCTAGCCATTGGGGAACCGCCGACCTCCAGGGGGTACACACCCTCGGTATTCTCTCAGTTGCCTAAACTGCTGGAGCGTGCAGGGACGTGTCAGGGGCGCGGCAGCATTACCGGAATTTACACGGTTCTTGTTGAGGGCGATGATATGAATGAACCAATTGCCGATTCGGTACGCTCCATCGTTGATGGTCATATTGTATTGAGCCGTGACCTTGCCAGCCAGGGACACTATCCAGCTATCGAGATTTTAGGAAGTATCAGCAGGTGCATGAGTGATGTCATGCCGCGTGAGCATATGGTTCGCGCTCATCGTTTTTTGGAGATATTGGCCACCTATCGGAAATCGGAAGATTTGATCAATATCGGCGCCTATGCCAAGGGGAGTAATCCGAAAATTGATAAGGCCATTACCATGATTGATGGTTTGAATGCTTTCCTGAAGCAGCAGGTTGAAGATAAGGTTTCTCTTGCTGAAAGCGTCAATGGTTTGAGCGCATTGCTCTAAGTGGAACGAAGACATGGCTTACCACTATAGACTAGAAACCCTGTTGACTGTGCGTCGTAATTTTGAGGAACAGGCGCAACAGCGTCTGGCCCATGAACTTTTTGTTTTGAAAAACCACAAGAAGTATCTTGCCGAGCTTGAAGAACAGCGACTTGACCTTTTTGCAGTACTGGAGGAACGGAAGAAACACACTATTGCTGCAGCTATGTTCAGCTTTTATGTGGAGGCTATTCATGCCAAGAATCGTCAGATTGCTTTTCAGAAAAATGCAGTATTAGCTCAACAAGAGATGATTGAAACCGTGAGAGCTGATTTGGTGACTAAGGTGAAGGCCCGGAAGGTTGTTGAGAGGCTGAAGGAAAAGGATTTTTTGGTCTGGCAGCGCGAGGTGCTCCGTCTGGAGCAGCTTGAAAGTGATGAGCAATCGGTGATGCGTTTTGGCAAGGAGGTGGCATGATGATGAAGAAGATGATCATTTTTACAATAATCGCCATTGTCCTGATGGTAAGTGGTGGAGCAGTGCTTCATGCCCTTGATCAGCAACCCGGCAAGGCCATCACTCCTGAGGATGTTGTCAATGCTCTTAATCTAAAAGAAAAAGAAGTTGCCATTGCCGCGAAGGAGGTTGAGCTTTCCGAGCGGGAGCAGACACAGGCTCAGATTCAGAAAGAGCTGGATGAGAAATTGGCTCGTCTGGCCAGTGTTCAGGCCGAGCTTAAAGATCAACTGACAGCTATAAAAGGTGCACAGACCCAGGAGTTTATGAATTTAATTAAAATTTACAGCGCCATGAGTGCCTCAAAGGTTGCTCCATTGCTTGATGCCATGGAGGACCCTGACGTAGTTAAAATTTTTCGCGCTATGAAGGCCGACCAAGTCGCCAAGATTATTCCAAAGATGAAACAGGATAAAGCCGTTGCCATCAGCGAGCGACTGGGTATGCTTGACACGCAGTAACTGGGATGGCTCGCTTGCCTCGATAATGAGGCCATAGGCATCAGCGTTGTTTTGGGCAGGAAAGTGTCTTGCGATTTGTATATCACATAGTCCACTGCTGCAGTTCCTCTCTTACCTTTTATATCCCTTCTCTGGTGTTCTCTTTTTCCCTTTTTTCGTCACGCTGTCTGCTGCTCTGGTAGTTGCCGTGATCACTCTCTCTTACCTGCGCTATTGTGGTGTCTTCCGTTCGGTTGAGCATGTTTTTGTGAACAAAAAATAAAAATTTGTTGACACTGAAGCACCGAAAAAATATAACGTAGCATGTTTGGTAGCACAAATTCATAATTAATATCACAACAAGGGAGGTTGTTATGCACATGGCGGATGCGCTGCTGTCCCCGGCAGTGGGTGGTACGATGTGGGCTCTTACCGCTGCGCTTGCAGGGTATTGCTCGAAAAAGGTTGGTCGGGAAATGGATGATGCTAAGGTGCCGTTGATGGGGGTTCTGGGCGCGTTTATCTTTGCCACTCAGATGATTAACTTTACCATCCCTGGTACCGGATCGAGCGGACATTTGGGAGGAGGGTTGATTCTTGCGATCCTGCTTGGTCCATATGCTGCATTTCTGGTGATGGCCTCGGTTCTTGGCGTTCAAGCCCTCTTTTTTGCCGATGGTGGGCTTCTCGCCTTAGGGGCCAATATCTTTAATCTTGGTTTTTTTCCTTGTTTTGTTGCGCTGTCTTTTGTCTATAAACCTATTGCTGGTAAGAAACCCACACCGCAGCGTATTGTTATTGCCTCCGTCCTTGCCGGTGTGGCTGGGCTCCAATTCGGAGCTTTTAGTGTTGTTCTGCAAACTGTGAGTTCCGGCGTTTCAGAACTCCCTTTCACCACTTTTTTGCTTCTTATGCAGCCGATTCATTTAGGGATCGGTTTGGGTGAAGGTGTCGTTACTGCGGCGGTAGTCAATTTTGTCTGGCGCACCCAGCCTCAAATTATGGTCAAGGCTGCGGCCCATCAAGCCTTGGGCTCGATTTCTCTTAAGCGAGTCATTGCCGGTTTGGCCGTGGTGACGATTATTACCGGTGGGGCTCTCTCCTGGTTTGCTTCTGCCAATCCAGACGGGTTGGAGTGGTCAATTGCCAAGGTCACTGGCGGAGAAGGTGAGTTGGAGAGTTCTCACCCTCTGCATGGGATACTGGCTCGTATTCAGGAAAAGACGACTTTCTTGCCCGACTACGGATTTGGTGTCGCTGAGGAGAAGGATCAGGCGCCTCACTCCGAGGCGGCGGTCAAGGCGCTAGATGAGAAACCGGCGTGGCCTGCGGTTGATGCCGGAACCAGCGTTTCCGGTCTGGTCGGAGGCTTGTTGACTCTGCTTGCTGCCATTGCCATTGGTTGGTTCTTACGTCGGTATGGGAAGCGCA
>VMSU01000185.1 GCA_013792005.1 Desulfobulbaceae bacterium | reverse complement strand
CGGGTTTTCGGTGCTGTAAGGAATATTGGCTTTTTTCCACCAGGAATTGAAGGACTTGAACTCGCCGGGCACATAATCATTCGGTGCCGCAATGATTAAGATGTCTATGGGTTTGTTTTTTGACGAAGACCAGGGGCTATGGGGCACTATGTCGTTGAGGTAGAGGGATGTGGGGGTAATTTCACTAACGGGTAACACCTTTCCGTCTCCGTCTCCGTCTTTGATCCCTTGCAATACACACACGACCTCGGCATGTTCGACCTGCTGCCCTTTAATTTTGTGGTACCAGTTAAGGTCAAGTTCTTCAGGGTGGAAGCGAACAGAAAAAGGAGTGACAATTTGTGAAGGTAAGACTAGGGAATCATACTGATCAAGATCCGGATCATATCCGAACTCGCTGGTTATCTTCCATTGGCCGTTGACTTGGACAAACGGTACTGAGCTGCGCATAACAAATCCGTCTGGTCGGCGAGATACAGCTATCAAAAGGATTCCGGTTTTGTATGGGCGATTTTCTAAAATAAATGTTTCGTCATTTTTATCCACAAGATCAAAATTACTTTTAAGGTCTATCCCCGCCTCCTGAAAAAGCTGCTTATCTTCTTCTGCAGTCGCTTGAGTCATTGTGTTGTAATACCAATCAAGATCTTGATGGAGAAGCGCTGAAAAATTTGAGGAGAGAGTTTCTTCTGGGGTTGCATAGCTTGCTTTTGATTGGTCGACAATGATAAGTTTGTAGGGATAGTCAAAGGCATTTATGGGTGGCACTTGAATTAAAAGAATAAAAATTAGTGTGGTGCCCAAAAATAAAGGGAAATTTGAAAAAGGAGAGGATAAAGAAAATTTAATTTTTTGCACAGTATGAACCTCGTGTTTATAGCTGGGGGAAAGGAATTTTAACAATAGGGAGGGCGCGTTCGTCGATAAGCGGTATTTTGAGTTGATAGGATTTGAGGTTTCCTTTGACAAATCTCGTTTTCAGGACAACTTTACCTTCCAAATAAAGTCCTTTCCACACACCGGTTGCCGCTGCGTCGGTTGCCTGTGCAGTTATTGCTTCCTTCAAACTAGTTTTACCTTCTAATACGCCTTTCATAACGAAAATATCTTTGGGTGCAATCGCCTTAACTTTACCGCCGGCATTGGCACTGATAGAGATTTCACCGCTGCCACTCCACTCAGTCCCGGTTGTACTGCACCCCTTCTTTTCTCCTGTAATGGAAATACTCCCACCTCCGGAGGCACCGATATTGATAGCATCGAGGGTAACGTATTGTTTTAAAAATTTCGGCAACGGTATGCCGACTAAGGTGAAATCCTTGACATCAATGTCGGCGTTAACCGATGTTTCCCCACTCAGAGAGTCGGCGGGGCCGTTCTGGCAGCACTCTTTGTAGTATCCATAGGTGTTGGTCAATTCGAAGTTCAACCTGTCTGCTAGGCCAAGGGCTTGGAGCGGTGTCTTGAGTAGATTAGGTATCTCTAGGTTGATGCCAGCCTTTTTCTTAATCTCTTTGTTGATCACCGTTATGGGAATATTCACCCCAGCATCTTGGTCCGGGCAAAAAAATGAACCAGTCACCAGCACGGTTGCTTCCTGCTGCCAGGTGCTAACGGTGGTGGGTTTGAGGGTGATGCTATCCCTGAATGAACCGGCGGCAGGTGTGGTGAAGATATTGAAGTCACTCAGGGTTAAATTGGATCCTGTGTCGTAGCACATTGCTTTGGGAGTCATGGCGTCAAGGCGGTAGGATAACACCGATTTGGTGTCCACGCATGTGCCCCCGCCAGGTGTAGAGTACCTGACAGTCAGGTCGTGGAGGCCAGGAGTGTTTGAGCCGTAAGTGACTGCACAGCCATTGGACGAGGTGATTCCGTTGCCGCCCCAGTCACAGGTGCCTTGATCCGGAAGGGCGTTGGCGGAATAAGATTCTGCTCGGCAAACAGGTCTGTTGAAGATTCCGGCAATGGCGACTGAGCATTCTTCCTTAACCAGGATGCTGTGATAGTAAGTGCATGGCTCTCCGCCTTCTGGAGGGGTATAGGCAACCTTGATCTCAACCTCTCCTGGTTGATCGCCGGTGAAGGTAACGGTTTCACCAGTTCCGGAAATCGAGCCGCTTCCGACATTCACAGTCCACGCATACGTGCCATTTGCTGGGACACCATTGGCCGTCAGGGTAATGGGGTCACTCAGCTTCGCCTGATTTGGCCCACTGATCCCTACAGTACACAGGCAGACCCATATCCATTGTGTATCAGCACAGCTTTTGCCTTTTGGTGATCTGTAGGTGGAGGTGACGCCAATGTACTCGGAGGACGTTGGTTTGTAACCTGTTAGTCTTGCTGTGGAACCAAAAGGGGCAAGGTGTGCATTTCTTGACCAGGAGTATGCTCCCCCCGTTGGGGCGCCACTGGCGGATAGTATGACGGTCTGCCCTATTTTTATAGTTTTGGGCGCGGTCAGTGTTACCTCACACTCCCATGCAAGCGCGATCCTAGGGAAGAGAATGAATAATGCTGGGAGAATGGTGAGCAGGTGTCTGGTTTTCACAGGGTTCCGTTATCAGTTACGCGTTTGACGTGCCTTCTCCTTCCATCTGCTGCCGGTCAGTCCTTTGAACATCTCCACCGCTTGGGTAGGTTTATTGTCCTTTTCGTATAAACACCCCAGTGTAAATCTGGCGTAATCGGTGTCAATGTCTCCAGGAAACTCTTCGATGAAAAGAGTGAGCATTGCCTCGGCTTTTGCATATTCGCCGTTGGTTTCATTCATCTCCGCCAGCCGGAGATATGTCCGCGAAAGAAAATGGTCTGCTCGTTCCTTTGTTTTAAGAGAGTGCAGAGCTGATGCCTTGATGGCTTGGCTTTGGTTGATCACCGAAGCGCCGTTTTTGCGGGCGATATCGTGTTTTCCCAGTTCGACACCGTAGTTGGTGATCAGCCAGTTGGCGCGCATGGCGTCAATGGACTGGGGATTTTTTTCAATGATTTTTGTGGCTGCTGTATATCCAAGGGTGAAGGTGGCAGTCGCCAGCTCGTTAAAACCTTTACGGTGCAGGTCTCTTGCTAGGTTCAATTGCGTTTCGTAGTCTGCCATCCCGTTGATGATGTCTGCGAATTGGTTGATTTTTATCTGCTGGTCTTCCAGGTTGCCGTCCCGTGACCAGTGCGCATCTAATAGATTAGAATATGCCTTGGCGGCGAAGAAGGTCTGCTCTGGGTATCTGTCAATGTAGGTTGAGAATCTATTGATGGCCGTGTCCCAATCCTTTTCGCTCATGGCATCCTGAGCCCGCAGGAAAAGGCTTTTCCGGGCCCAGACGGTTTGCGGATGTTTGTTGGCTAGCAGATCAAAAATCTTCCGTCCTTGTTCTTTTTTCCCGGAATTAAGAAGTGCGACCGCCAACTTATAGGCATTGCCGGGAGCCAGCTTTTCCAGGCTGACACTCTTGAGCTGCTCAAGGAGTTTGTCTTTTGCGGCATGATTGTGGGTTCGATGGAAAATATTCAGCAGCTTGGTATAAGTGCCGGTGAGGGTATAGGTAAAGGGAGTGTTGGCGTCAAATGGTTCCTCCTCTGCAATTTCCTGAAGCATTCTCGTACCCTGCGTCTCTTTACCGTTGTCCAGGTAGAGAGTTGCCAGTTTGTATTTGTCGTTCAGGTCAAAATTGGGATCTGGGTAATTTTCATGTAATGAGGCAAGCAGGCTTTCGATAGCGACATTTTCACCCTTTGACCTATAGATTGGGATGAGTTTGGACGAAGCTCTCAGGGCAACCTTGATGTTATCCGGGTAGTGGTTCGCTATATGTTGCTTGATAATCAATTCGAGAAGGGGCTTTGCCGCATCAATTTGGCTGTGATCAAGGTAGATTTCCGCAAGGTTATAGATATTTTTGGGGCTAAACGTGCCGTTGTTGTATGTGGCCTTCAGGCGGTTGAGTCGGCTGAGAAATTCATTTTTGTTTCCGGTATCACGATAGATGTCAAAAAGGTTCGAATAAGCGGTAAGTAGATTCTTGATATAATATTGCCTTTTTTTACGATACAGGGGCGTTTCGGTCCCATTGGTGGCAGGGTGCGAATCAATGTATTTTACAAAGAGCTCTGCCGCTACCAGAGGCTTTCCTTCGTCAAGTGCCAGATTAGCCTCCTTGAGGAGAAAATAATTATCTGCGGCTAAGCAGGTGCTGGTGAAGGCTGCTATGGCGATGAGCACACCGAAAAAGACCACAATCGACACTTTCCCGACAATAAGCAGGCTTCCAGAATGGAACGGTTTGATTGAGTTGGTCATTGCTGACCTCGTATTGTTTTTTTGTCTTTGAATACGTTTGTCAGGATTCTAGTCAGGTCAATATCGGTTCGGTATCCGTTGACTGATGCATTG
>VMSU01000184.1 GCA_013792005.1 Desulfobulbaceae bacterium | reverse complement strand
GCTTGGCGAACCAGGTGGTGAAGTCGGGTTGGGTGGAGAGCAAGGCGGGGCGTTGGCAGAGGGGCTCGGTGAAGGTGAGTACTCGGAAGAGGATGTCGAGATAGTTGAGGTCGAAGAGTCTGAGCTTGGCGAACCAGATGGTGAAGTCGGGTTGGGTGGAGAGCAAGGCGGGGCGTTGGTAGAGGGGCTCGGTGAGGATGAGTACTCGGAAGAGGATGTCGAGATAGTTGAGGTTGACGAGTCTGGGCTTGGCGAACCAGGTGGTGAAGTCGGGTTGGGTGGAGAGCAAGGCGGGGCGTTGGCAGAGGGGCTCGGTGAAGGTGAGTACTCGGAAGAGGATGTCGAGATAGTTGAGGTTGACGAGTCTGAGCTTGGTGAATCAGGGGGAGGGGGTGCCGGAGATTTTGACGATAGTGGCAGTACAGGTGGGAATCAAGAGGGTACAATAGGTTCTCCTCACAATACCTTGCTGGAAGTTTTGTCGAAATACATTGATCCTGAGCAGGCTCTGAATCCGAGAGATATTCTTAATGAGTCCGAAGAGGGTCTTGTTTCACAACTGCTGGAGCGGTTCACGCCAAAATTTATTAAAATACCGGAAGGGGTATATCCCCTTGGTTGTAGTCATCCTGGACCTCAGGAACATTCATTTCTGGAAAAGCGGGTTAACAGTTATTATCTGGGCCAATATCCGGTGACAAACGATCTTTTCGAGCTTTTTGTTCGGGAGACTGGGTATGAAACTGATGCGGAAAAAGTGGGATTCGGGTTGGTGCATGAAGGGGTATGGCAATCTCGAAAGGACCCAGAGACGGGTCTGGCCTCTTTTTCTATCCGCCAGGTGACAACAGCAAATCAAATTAACGGAGCTAACTGGCGGCATCCGTCTGGACCTGGCTCATCTTTGGAGAGTAGGCATAATCATCCCGTAGTTCAGATCAGTCAACGGGATGCCTATGCCTTTGCCGCATGGGCGGGGAAGCGTTTGCCGACCGAGGACGAGTGGGAGGCCGCAGCGCGTGGAAGTGATGGTAGGCTCTTTCCCTGGGGCGGTGATTGGGCGGCGGATAGAGCCAACTTGGGTGGTTCCTGTCTCGGGGAGACCACTTCTGTGGAGCGCTATCGGGATCAGGGGAAAAGCCCCTTTGGCATAGCCGACATGCTCGGTAATGTTTATGAGTGGACTGCCTCAATTGACTTGCCGGAGGGGACTGTCCGCCGTTTTGTCTTAAAGGGTGGTTGTTGGAATTCTCGTGGGATAATCAGCGTCTGTCACAGGAGTATTCAGTCTGAGACTTGGTCGAATATTATTGGTTTTCGACTGGCAGTCTCCGGATAGGGAATTGTTGACCAGTGATTTTTTCTAGTAGTGCGGAGTTGGTAAGCGTTCAGCAGCGCTGCTGAACGCTTATGGTTCCAGGTTGTCTGGAGTTTTGGTGCTCCTGGTGCACGGTTACCGGAGTTACAGAAAATAAACAGAGTGAAATCCCCTGAATCAACCCCGTGATTGATCGAGTGCGCTGGAGGCGATTGGTAGTGGGCAGTTACTTGAGAACTTGATCGAGCAGTGACTCGTTAACATCTGCGGTGATTGTAACGGTACCGATTGACGTTGGCAGCACAAAAAACGGGCGCCCGGCCACAGTTTTTTTGTCGGTTAGTAGGTAGCTTTTGAGTTTTTGGCGATCAGATGTCGTTGGGATGGTGGTGGGAAGGCCAAAGTTTTTGATCAGCGCTGTGAGTCTGGCAGCATCATTGACTGGCAGCATCCCCTTGGCCACAGCCAAGCTACTGGCGGCTACCATGCCGATAGCAACTGCCGAGCCGTGGGATAATTGGTATCCTGAGTCGGCTTCGACCGCATGGCCGATAGTGTGTCCGAAGTTTAAAATCCGTCTCAGGTCCGCTTCTCGTTCATCTTTAGAGACGACCTCGGCTTTGATGGTGCAACAGGTCTCGATCACCTCTTCGAGTATTGGCAAGTTGTATTTCAGGATCGAATCTAACTGATTTTCCAGAAAAACAAAAAAATTGTAATCATAAATAACACCATATTTAATGACTTCGGCGATGCCATTTAATAATTCGGCAGCAGGCAGGGTCTGCAAGACTTGAGAGTCGATATAGACGGCCCGGGGCTGGTGAAAGGCTCCAATCAGATTCTTCCCTTCCGGGATGTCTACTCCAGTCTTGCCGCCGACTGAGCTATCGACTTGCGCCAGCAGGGTAGTGGGAATTTGAACAAAGGGGATGCCGCGAAGATATGAGGCAGCTAGAAAACCGGTGATGTCGCCCGTTACACCTCCGCCTAAGGCGATCAGGCCGTCTTTGCGGTCAACTCCCAGCTGGGCGAGACGGCTGGCAAGGTGGGCCACAGTGGCCATGGTCTTACTGGCTTCTCCTGCTGGAAAGGCAATGATGTCCGGAACGAAGCCTGAAGCCTGCAGTGAGTGGAGGAGCCTCTCACCGTAAAGTCCTGCTACCGTGTCGTCTGCAATTACCACGAAACGCTTGGCGATATTTCTGGTCTTCAGATCGGAACCGATAGTTGCCAATAGACCATGATCAATCATGATGGGGTACGAACGGTCCCCTAAGCCAACCTGCACCTGTTTCATTGTCGTTGTTCCCTTTGTGCTTAGTGTAGCGTAACCCAACATTGCAGGCTTAGTCACAAAAAAAGGGATACCCATAACAGGCATCCCTTTTTTTGTGACTAAGTAAAAATTAGTCGGTCAAAAATTACATCGCGGCGCCAGAAGCAGCGCCTTGCATCTTAACTTCAACCTTCTCTGTCAGACCCTGATAGTACTCTTTCAGGATGACCAGGACCTCATCGCGACCGAAGTGGTCAACGATCTGAGCGCCTTCAGAGAGAGCCTTGCGGAGCTTGGTGCCGGACAGGATGACTCGGTCTTCCTTGCTGTGCGGACAGGTGCGCAGAGAGGCCATACCGTCACACTTGTGGCAGTAGAAGGTCCAGTCGATCTTGAGAGGCATACACTTAAGTGCCTTGCCGTCTGGCAGGTCGGTGGGGATCTTGTCGAAGATGGTCTGGGCTTCGAACAGGCCGTAAAAGTCACCTACGCCAGCGTGGTCACGACCGATCAACATCTTGTTGACACCGTAGTTCTGACGGAAGGTAGCGTGAAGCAGAGCCTCGCGAGGACCGGCATAACGCATGTCAAGGGGGTAGCCTGCCTGGATGACGTTATCTTTTACAAAGTAGTGCTCGACCAGACAATCAATGGCCTTAACCCGGACTTCGGCGGGGATATCGCCTTTCTTCAGGTTGCCGATCAAGGAGTGGATCAGGACGCCGTCACATACTTCGATAGCGATCTTGGCCAGGAACTCGTGTGAGCGGTGCATCGGGTTACGGAGCTGGAGGGCGGCAACATCGGCCCAACCGCGCTCGTCGAACATGGCACGGGTTTCAGCCGGAGTCAGGTATACACCTTTGTACTTGTCTGGGTATTCGCCTTCAGACAATACTTTAACGGTACCGGCCAGGTTGTACTCTTTCTGAGCCATAACCATTTTAACGCCTGGATGATCTTCCATGGCGATCTGCCAGAATTTATCATCAGCAGACTCTTCGCCTTCGCCTTTGAATACTTTTTCGCATTCAAATTTCTTGTCGGCTTCGGTCATCTCGTACTTCTCGGTGACTTTCATGGTGGCGTAGATAACGCCGTCATTTTCCAACGCGATTTCGTCGCCAGTCTTGATGGCGTCGGCATCAGCCTTATTGCAATCAAGGGTAACCGGCACAGGCCAGAAGGTGCCATCAGCCATCTGGAATTTCTCGCAAACACCTTTCCAGTCAGCCTTGGTCATGAAGCCGGAAAGAGGGCTGAAGCCGCCGATACCCATCATGATCAGGTCGCCTTTGGCGCGTGCGCTGATTTTGATCTTCTTCAGGCCCTTGGCCTTTTCTTGCTCAGCTACCAGCTCATTGCCATGAAGCAGGCAGCATACCAAACCCTTTCCACCGTGTGGTGCAACTAATCTTGACATGTCGGAAGTCTCCTCTCTTGGATTGTTGAAAACAACAAAAAAAGCGATTGTATCGCTATACTTTTTAAAGATAGGTGACCATAAAAACGTGGGGGATAATTGTCAAGAAAAAAATGAAAAACCATTCAGTGGAGGTTTGGGAAAAGGTAAATGGTGGGGAGGGGGTAGTCAAGGTATGATTATGGTATTGTAGCGCACAGACCCAAAGGAGTCTGTCGCCGGTGGAATAGAGGGGGCTCGATGTCTGCAGCGCTGGGACAGTTTAGGCGTTTTTGTCGAAAAGGATGCCGACTAAGTCTTCAAGTTTGGCTTTGAGTTGCAGCAGCTCTTCCGAGGGAAATTGCCGGATTAACTTATCGTTGCGTCTGTCTTTGACTTGCACCACGATATCTTTCGTTGGCTTGTACTCGTTCAGTCCGAGTTTCAGGTTGCCGCCAATGGTGTCCAAGCGACTCTGGACCTGAGCAATAAGCTTCTCTATTTCGTCTTTAGAGAGGGGGCCGCCCTGTGCTTTGCCTTTTTTGTCGTGAAGAGCCTGCTCGTTCAAGTTGGTCTTGGTCGAGTCAGTACCCTCTTTGACTGGCGTGACTTGGGGTTTTACCTTGTCTTCTTGCTCCACCACCGGAGCCGTCGGGGTTCCGTATGTCTTGACTTCGGTGTTTAGGTTGATATCCATGATGTACCTCCTTGTAATTAGTCGGGGCCATCCTGCCCCGATGTTTGCTGCACCTACATTGTATTTTTCTTGCTGCTCCTGGTTATCTTCATCGCGTATGGTTTACAAACTGCGGCGAGGGAGTGGGCGCAGGGCCATAGCCGTTTAGTGCTTTTTTTCCTCGGCGCAGGGATGATAATGTTTCCCCGAGGGACGAGTGTTGCTGTTTAGCGATATCAGAGAGGATCTTCTCTCGTTCAAGGATACAGCTCAGCTTGTCCAGCATTAGGTTGCGGGTCTCTTGGGCAATACCTGATGACGGAATTTCTGCCAGTGCTTGGCGCAAGTGGCCTGCAATGAGTTGGCGATCTTCAAACCATTGGTCGATTTTGGTTAAGCATCCTGTCTGCAGGGAGGTCAGATGCTCCGCCTGTAAATCCAGGAAGCGATCCATAGCTGTCATAACTACCATAGTTACATCATTTTTAGATGCCATAATCAACCACCATTGTCAAATAGATACCGAAACTCCATGGAGATAACATGAAGCCGCATCCATAGTTGTAAATTTATTGGGGCGATTTACAGGGGGGGCGCCACCATCGGGCGAAGAGGGTGTATTCTGGTTTGATTTTTGTTGTTCGTTTTCGTCTTGGTGCGGCACGTTCAAACCCGCCTCGACCATGGCAGTGGATTCCCAGATCTCCCGAAGTCGGTTGAGATATCGGTAGGACTGGCGGATAATTTCTACCTCACCTGAGATGCCGACTTTGGGCAGTTCCAGGAGGATGGCAGAGTAAAGACCCCGGAGGAAACCAGCCGCGTCCGAATCATCACCATCTTTGATGGAGGCATTCAGCTCGGAAATGATCGCGATAGCTTTACTGAGATTCTCACCTCGTTCCTTGGCGTTGTTGGTGATGGTTCCTTGTTCTGCTAAAGTCAGGTGTACCAGTACCCGTTCGTATAGAAGATGGATGAGCTTGACCGGATGGATTTGGGCTTGAGCTTCGCTCGTCTGATAGGCTGTTCTGGCTTTTGTGGTGTGCATGGGGGCTCCTGGAGTTGGGTTTGCAAGGTGCGGCAGATCGTCTTCGCTTGCGTTACACTAATAAAAAAAAGATGCGGTTTACGATAGGGGACGCAGTTCTTCATTATTCGTTGTTGCTGGAACTTCCGACCCAGCCGTCACTCAAGCTGTTGAATTGACCGGTAAGGAAATTTGACATTGATGTCATCTGGTTCATGTATCTGTCTAAAGCGACAAACTGTTTGGTCAGTTGTTCATATCTTTTGTCCAGTCTGGCGCTATCTGCGGCAAACTTCAGGTTAAGATCATCGATCCTGGTTTGGGCAGCTGTCTTCTCTCCTTCTAGGAGTCCAGAAGCGCCAGTCAGGGTTCGCAGCCTGTTGTTGATTTTGTCGGCAAAGCCTTCAATATAGTTGTCTGAGTCTCCGAGGAAAAAGGCCTGTATCCCTTCTCCGTATGTGCTGATCGTCGTGGTGAGGGTTGAGTCGTTGATGCTGATAGTCCCATCGCGGTTAAATTCAAGGCCCAGATTGAAAAGGCTGGTGATATTATTGCCGGAGTCAGCGCGGTTGGTTGAGGTTATCAAGCTTTGAAGGTCATAGGGCATATCCCGGAGTGTGGTTCCGGATAGAATGCCGAAATTTTCTGTTTTGGTGTCGTAACCGCTCTTGCCTTTCACCTCTTGAACTACATCATTATATGCCGTCACCAGGGAGGCGATCATTTCTTTGATGGCATCATCATTGTTGATCACGGTGATTGTTGAACTGCCTGTGCCTTGTAAATTCAAGGAGACGCCGGTGATAACATCGTTTATCGAATTGGTCTGTCGTTGATAGGCGATGCCGTCAGTAGTGAACTGAGAATTTAAGGAGTTGGCTACCGCTTGGCTTGCTTGTTCGGCCATGGCAAGATCTGGCAGTTGGGTCAGAAATGTGATGCGTTTTTCTTCCCCGAAGCTGGTGGCGGTCAAGATCAGTTTGTAGGGGTTGGCCGGATCAATTCCGTCATTTATTGTACTTGCGGTGATACCGGGATTGGTGGTGTCATTGTTGATCTGGGTCACCAGTTGGCTAAGGGTGGTGTCGGCAGCAACTGAGAGACTGGTTGCTTTTCCCCCGCTTTGGATGGTCAACAATTTATTGGGGGGGGTGAAAGTCAGGGTGGTGTCGTTGGTGGAAATAGCAATCCGGTTTGATTCTCCGCTGCCGCCGGGAGTCGCTGTCTCAACTCGCAGAAAAGTCTCGCTGCCGACAGTGTATGTCGAGGCAGTTATCTTGCCGGCGTTCTCAAGATCATTATTGATCAGATCAACTAAGCTTAGTCCACTGGCGCCGCTATCATCGAGCATGGTGCCGCTGTCAACATCGACTGTTATGGTGCTGCTGGCGCCGAAGGCGATGGTGAGTTGTCCTGGGGCGCTGGCAATGGAACCGGTGACCGGGTCTGTCACCCCGGATGACACTTGACTGGTGGGGACATAGATGATGCTGTCGCTCGAAGTAACTCCGGATGAGGACATCCAGTTACTTTTTTGGGCTAGATTGGTGACGGTGAGCGCCGAATTTTTTACTGTGGCGCCGTCGCTGGCTGTCGCGGTGGCAACGCTCTCTGATGAGCTGGAGACAGTGCGGCCGGTGAAGGAGCTGGAAAGGGAGAGATTGAGAGCTGCGCTTTTTAAGGTCAACAGCTTGTTTTTGACAACAGTAAATTCGTCCAGCTGCGACTGGTACTTGGTAATAGAGGTCTTTTTGCGGTCCACTACCTGTTGGTCGACTGCACGCAGTTTGTCGAGAATGTCTTGAAGTTGCAACCCCGAGCCGATGCCTAGAGTGCTGATACTGCCCGCCATGGTATTGCCTCGCTATTTGGAGATGGGATAAGTTGCGGCAGGAGTTAAGGTCTGAGCCTGAGCGCCACAACTCCATCTGTAAGACTTATCGGCAGGAGGGCGTGATTCTTAAATGAATTTGTATGATTGAATGCTGGTCATGGCTCTCTTTAAGAGAGCGGCAATAAAGAAAGGGGCGATAGCCTGTTGCTGCTATCGCCCCTGTTGAGGTTATTGGATCTGTGGCAGTTAAGTCTTCAGTTTTTCATCTTCCGTTACTTTTATCCCTGCAGCAGGCTCAATACCGACTTTCCGGAGGCATTGGACTGGGCCATGGCGAAGGAACTGGCCTGGACCAAGATCTGCATCTTGGAGAAGTTGGATGATTCCTCAGCGAAATCGACGTCACGAATTGACGATTCCGCAGCCGTAACGTTAACTCGGGTCACGGAAAGGTTAGAGATGGTTGACGTGAGCTGGTTCTGGACGGAACCGAGGTCGGAACGGATTTTGTCCAGATTCTTCAAGGCCGAGTCGGCGATGGAGATAGCTACCTGGGCGCCTTCCTGGGTGGTAAGATCGATATCGGACATCTTGAATTTCTGGACGTCAGAGAGCGCGGTTGTCGCTGTTGCTCCGGAACTACTGGTCGCTGTTGCCGAGAGGATACTGCCGCTGTTCAGGACTGAGTTGGCCTTCAAGGTCATGCCGGAGTTGAGGTAGTTGCTGCCTGACGTGATAGCATCGCCATTGAGCACTGTTCCTGCCTTTAAAGTAGCGCCGCCTGTTACCCAGATATCATTGGTTAGCACTGTTCCTGCTTTAAGAACTGAGCCTTCGGCCAGCATTGAGCCGGCGGCGATGGACATATCGCCAGCGATGGTGACGTCAGAGGTGCTCAGGGTAACTGATCCGCCAATAGTAGACCCCTTGGCCAGTGAGGTAGCGCCGCCATCAATAACTGACCCGGCTTTAATGACCATATCTCTGGTCATGGTCTGGGTGCCGCCACTGACCGTGACGTCGCCGCCAATGGTAGAACCTGCCAGGATGCTTGCGCCACTCTTGTTGGTGATAACCGAGCCTGCCTTGAGGGTCATTGAGTTGGTTAAAGTCATTGATCCGGAAACTGTGACGTCGCCGCCGATATAGGAACCACCGGCAATTGTGCTGCCAACAGCTGAAAGGATGGAGCCTGACTTGGCCAGCAGATCGGAAGTCAATGTAATACCGGCTGAACTGACAGTTACGTCACTGGCCAGAGTGGAACCTACGCTGTAAGTGTTTCCGCCCTGTTTGAATTCCGTGGTTACGACGGTGCCAGCTGTCAATACTGATCCTGACTCAATGATCGATCCGGTCTTTAACAGATTGTCAGAGGTAGAGGTTACGTTGGCAGTTAACGCAGCTTTACCGCCGAAGACAGTGCCACTCTTGATGATGTTACCGTTAGAACCGAGAACTGAACCAGCCAATAAGGTGCTGTCTAAAGTGGTTGTTAAACTCTTGAAGTTTGTGGCGCTCAAGTCGAACCCAAAGGTGGAGCCTGCCTTGATCACAGAGGCAGAGGCAATTGTTGAGTTCTTGGTCAAGGTGGAGTCGACGGAGGTTGTGAAACTGCCTTTGACGTCGAAGGCGGCGGTCAAATTGAGCGATACATTATCAGCGGAGTCACTGATCTTAATCTCGTTGGCACCGGTCTGGAACAGTTTGATTTCGCCAAAGGTGCTCAAATTGCTGCCGACCAGGGTAGTGCCGGTGTCTCCGCCCACTTTGATCGCTCGGCCATCGGTTGAGGTGAGGGTTAGGTTACCGGACTCATTGACGCTGGCGCTGATGCCATGCAATGAGGTCTTAGAGTTGATTGCATTAGCGAGAGAACCGTCGGAATCGTTAGCTTTAACCGTCATTGCACCGATGGTAACGCCGTTGATTGAAAAGTCGGTTCCGGTTGAGCCAGCCGCTACAGCGTTGGTTGACTTTACCGCTACATTAACTTGGGCGGTGACACCAGTAAGGTCCGCCACTTTGTTGATTGCTGAGGCCAAGGCGCCCATACTGTTTTCCCGTGAATTGTCATAAGCAAGATTCACGGACTGAAGGCCGATTTCAGCGTTTTGGATATTGGAGAAAATGGAAAGACGTACTTCGCCGCCGGATGAACTGTCTGTCTTCAGAAGGCCGGTGGAGAGGTGCCCAATCTTGCCAGCCTCGGTGGAGCCGATGGAGACACCTACGGTTTCGCCAGAGTAAGCGCCGACCTGGAACTTTTTGTCGGTGAACTGGCCGGAAAGGAGCTTTTGTCCGTTGAAGGCCGTGGTTTTTGCGATGGCGTCAAGTTCTTCCATCAGCTTATTGACGTCGGCCTGAATTGCCTTCCGGCTTTCCGTGGTCTGTCCGTCTTGAGCAGCCTGAATGGACTTGGTTTTGATGGTGTTGACGATGTTGATCGACTCTTCCAATGCGCCGTCAGCGGTCTGTACCATGGAGATACCGTCGTTGGCGTTTCGGATTGCCTGGCCGAGGCCGAGGGCTTGAGATTTCAACGAATCGGCAATAGCCATGCCGGACGCGTCATCAGCAGCCTTGTTGATTCGCAGACCTGATGATAGCTTTTCTAATGAGGCGGAAAGGCTGTTGTCGTTCTTGATCATGTTCTTGTGCGACATTAAAGCCGACACGTTGGTATTGATGCGTAAAGTCATAGTCGTTCCTCCATGAGTTTGTTAACGTGGGAGAATCCATTCCCCCTGTCTTACTGTTGCCGGTATTTGTAGATATAAAACCTATGAGCTGTAGATCTTCTGATTACGGGCTGTTTTGTCACCTCCTCTCTGGCCGTCAATCTGAATGTTCATCCAGTCACCCTGCCGAT
>VMSU01000183.1 GCA_013792005.1 Desulfobulbaceae bacterium | reverse complement strand
TGTCGGTTTACGGTTGACAGTTGACGGTGATTGGGTCCTGCCAATGGCTGAGGACACACTGACATTGAGTGTCATGCGATGATTTATGACTAACCATGATTCTTTTAACCGTAAACCGATAACTGATTACCGTTAACCTGTGTAGTTACGCTGGAACAAATGAAAACAGGAGGCGCTTTGATCCTCTCTTTCAGCACAAATAACACCTATTTTGCAACTTCACACATGACACGATTAGGCATTGAAGAATTTGTAGCAGCGCCTCCCTCATGGATTCAAGGGAAACGGCTTGGTTTGCTCTGCAATCAAGCTTCGGTTGACAGGTCTTTCCGCCACAGTCGAGATTTGATAGACCAGGCATTTCCTGGGCAGTTGCGGTGTTTGTTTTCTCCGCAACATGGTTTTTTTGCCGAGAAACAGGATAATATGATCGAGTCCGGCCACGACCAGGATAAACATGGACGTCCGGTTTTTAGTCTTTACGGTGATACCCGGCGACCTGATTCGTCCATGCTTGATCATCTCGATGTTCTGATCGTTGATATCGTCGATGTGGGGACCAGGGTTTATACCTTCATGTCGACCTTGGCCTATTGCATGGAAGAGGCTGCTAAGCTCGGTAAACAGGTTGTGGTCCTGGATCGGCCAAATCCCATTGGCGGCACAGCTTTGGAGGGTAATGTGCTGGCCGATGACTGTCGCTCTTTTGTCGGGATTGAGAGGTTGCCGATGCGGCACGGGTTGACTTTTGGCGAACTGGCTAATTTCCTGAATGGGGAGTCTGCCCACCCCGCAGAGCTAACAGTTGTGGCCATGAAGGGTTGGCAACGTGATATGCATTTTCCAGATACCGGGTTGCCTTGGGTGTTTCCGTCACCGAATATGCCGACCTATGCCTCGGCGCTCGTTTATCCCGGCCAGGTGGTGTGGGAGGGAACCAATATCTCGGAAGGGCGCGGTACAACCATGCCATTTGAGGTCTTTGGTGCGCCGTTTCTCACTCATGATGCGATGCTTGAGCAGTTGCGGTCGACACCGCTTCCCGGGTGTGTTCTGCGACCGGTCTGTTTTGAGCCCACTTCTAACAAGTGGGCAGGTCTTGTCTGCGTCGGTTTTCAGATACATGTTACAGATCCATTGGTATTTTTGCCGTATCGCACTTCTCTTGCTGTTTTGGGGGCGATTATGACCCTTTATCCAGAGGGGTTCGCTCTCAAAGAACCGCCCTATGAATACGAGTTTATTCGCTCTCCCCTTGATTTGATCCTGGGGGATTCTGCTATTTGTCAGCAGCTTGCTGAAGGACGGTCTGTTCTTGAGTTGGAGACCAAATGGCAGCCAGGTCTTGCTGAATTTTCCGAGCGGCGGCACCCATATTTATTATATTGAGCACTGCTATATTACGGAATTCGTAACTGCGCAGGGTATCGGTTTGCGGTTGACAGTTGACGGTTAGTGTTCCTGCTAATGGCTGGTCATCGTCAAGCTGGTACAATGTTCGATTAATTGATTCATATTTTCGTCGGATGAGTGAAGCGTAACCCCACAACACTCTTATATTTCTACCATTTGTGAGGAGTAATGGAATTACTTAATGCATTTCTACAGTTTTTTTTACATCTCGATACCTCGTTGCAGGGAGTCATCAATCAGTATGGCGCTGTGACCTATATTATTCTTTTTGCGGTGATCTTCGCTGAAACAGGGCTGGTGGTCACGCCCTTTCTGCCTGGGGACTCTTTGTTGTTTGCTGCGGGCGCCTTAGCTTCGAGTACCATCCTTGATCCCTTGCCGCTTTTTGTTGTGCTTGGAGTTGCGGCAATATTAGGAGATGCTGTCAATTATGCCGTGGGGCATGCCATTGGTAAACGGGCCTTGACCGGCGAGATTCCCATGATCAAGAAGGAGTACTTGGACAAGACTCACGTCTTTTATCAAAAATATGGCAATAAGACCATTGTCATCGCCCGATTTGTGCCAATTGTGCGGACTTTTGCTCCATTTGTTGCCGGGGTTGGCAGGATGACCTACCGCCACTTCGCTACCTACAATGTTATTGGCGCTATTGTTTGGGTTGGAAGTCTGATCAGCGCCGGCTTTTTCTTTGGAGAACTCCCTTTTGTTAAAAAGAACTTTGAACTTGTTATTGTCGCTATTATTATCTTTTCTGTCCTGCCAGGAGTATATGAGTGGTGGAAGGCCCATGCCAGGGCGGGAGAGCAGAAAGAGGCGCAGTAATGATCGGGAGGGGGCCGACTATGGCCGGTTGAACGTGGAGTAACAGTCCGGAGGCAGCCTTTGGTGGTGTCAATAGTCTCCGTTCTTTTTGAATTTTTCTTAACGAGGTTTTCATGGCAATCATCCAGCCTGTTATCCTGGCCGGGGGTACTGGCTCCCGGCTCTGGCCCTTGTCTCGAGAGCTGTATCCTAAACAACTGTTGAATCTGGTTGGCGATCATTCGTTACTTCAGGCTACCCTTTTCAGGGTCATGGGGTTGCCCGGAGTGGCGCCTCCCATACTGGTTATTGGTGAGGAGCATCGTTTTATTGCCAAAGCCCAGGTTGATGCCCTTGGCTGTAATCACGAGGTTTCTATCATTCTTGAGCCAATGGGACGAAACACCGGTCCTGCCATCTGTGCTGCTGCTTTCTATAGTCAGAAGATTCATGATCAGCCGGTTGTTCTTCTCGTGCTGCCTGCTGATCATTTGGTTCGCAAGTCTGAGGCTTTTGCCCAGGCGGTGGTTGAAGCTGTCTCCCTTGCCGAAGCTGGGCGGTTGGTGACCTTTGGTGTGCAGCCTACGAGCCCGGAAACAGGCTATGGCTATATTCGTAAGGGTTTCGGGAATTCGGTCCTGTCCTTTGTCGAGAAGCCGGATTTGGAAACCGCCGAGGCGTATCTTGCTTCTGGGGATTATTACTGGAATTCCGGGATGTTTGCTTTTATGAACGAGACATTTATCCAGCAGATGAACGACCACTGTCCTGAGATCTGTGTCAATATGGAGCAGGCGGTGGCGAACGGGGTAGCCGATTCCGCCTTCTTCCGGCTGGAAGCGTCGAGTATGGCCTCCTCACCATCAGATTCTATCGATTATGCACTTATGGAAAAGTCAGACCAGGTGGTGGTGGTTCCTGTTGATCTGGGTTGGAGTGATATTGGTTCCTGGCAGGCCTTGTGGGAGGTCTCAGACAAGGATGAAAAAGGAAATGTGGCAAGCGGTGATGTTATCCTGGAGGGGGTCGAAAATTGTCTGATCCGCGCTGGACATAGTCTCGTGGCGGCGGTAGGTCTGACTGATACCATGGTCATTGAAACCGCTGACGCAGTGTTGGTGGCCCCTATGAAGCGAGCCCAGGATGTCAAGAAGATTGTCGACCGCCTGAAGAAGGACAAGCGTGACCATTATAAGGTTCACCAGACAGTATTTCGTCCTTGGGGCAGTTATACCATTCTCGAAGAGCAGGAGAATTTTAAGATTAAGCGGATTACCGTACTGCCAAAGGTCAAACTTTCTTTGCAAATGCACCATCATCGTTCGGAACACTGGGTGGTGGTTAAGGGAACGGCTCGGGTTACTTGCGGCGAGAGGGTGTTTCTGGTCATGGAGAATCAATCGACCTATATCCCCTGCGGTGAGACCCATCGTTTGGAAAATCCTGGTGTCATTCCTCTGGAGTTGATTGAGGTCCAGAACGGGAGTTATTTGGGGGAGGACGATATTGTCCGTTTCGATGATGATTTTGGCCGTCAGGGTTGAGGCATGGCATGAGTTTTCTGACTCCAGTATCTGACCTGATCAAGAAGGTCTGGCATAAAGAGCAGCCCACGCCTGCTCCGATAGTAGTTGAAGAGCATCGGCACGACCGCGAGCAGTTTCAGACAGTGTTGGAATCGTTCAAGGCCTCGCGGATACCGGAGCGGTTGGCAATCCTCGATATATTCTTGGAAATGGAACTCCATATGAGTATTTCAGAACTCTTTGAGATGGTGCGCCGTAAGAAACCTGAGTTGGATGACCGGACCTTTCTTCAAGAAACCATGGCCATGTTTTGCCAATATGGTTTTGCGCAGAGGCTCGATTTCGACAATCAGGAGTCGCGCTTCGAGCACATGCACCTGGGGAATCATCATGACCATTTTATCTGTACCAAGTGTGGCTTGATTCAGGAGTTTAAAGATGATGTTCTGGAAACCTTGCAGTTGAAAATCGCTGGCTCATTTAATTTTCATGTTCTTCAGCACAAAACCGAGATTTATGGCCTATGTAATCGTTGTCTGGCCAGTCGTGAACCGACTTTGCCTCTGCATCTCGCAGCCAATGGGGAGCGGGTTCGCATCGTCAAGGTTATCGGAAGTCGTGAAGTTGTAAGTCGGCTGGCCGATATGGGGTTAGTTGTCGGCGCCTCCCTTGATGTCATTAGTAATCATCCAACGGGTCCCTTTGTCGTCATCGTTAATAAAACCCGGTTGGCGTTGGGCACCGGGATTCCCCAGCAGATCCTGGTTAGCCATTATTGTCGGCACGAAGGTTCGTCATGAAGGTGGTGATTGCCAAAAAAGCTGGTTTTTGCATGGGGGTGCGGCGGGCTGTTGATTTGACTCTTGACCTGGTCAACAAGGGTGAGTCGAATATCTCCACCTTTGGGCCGTTGATCCATAACCCCCAAGTGTTAGGAGTCCTGCAGGATAAGGGCGTTGGAATTCTCAAGCATGTGCCGAAGGCTGGCGCCGGGACAGTGATCATCCGTGCCCATGGTGTGCCCCCGGAACAAAAAGAGCGTCTCAAGAAATCGGGACTTACGGTAAAGGATGCCACCTGTCCTCGTGTCCTCAAGGTTCAGGCCATCATCAACAAGCATCGTAAACAGGGTAAGACCACAGTGATTGTGGGCGATCGTAATCATGCTGAAGTCGATGGCTTGATGGGTTACGCCGGGTCTGACTGTCATGTCATCTCTAACGACCATGAGGCCGAATCCCTGGTGTTGACCCGTCCGTACATCATCGTCTGTCAGACCACTCAGGATGAACTGGCCTTTGATAGAATTACTGAGATTATTATCCGGAGAAACCCCAACGGCGAGGTGTTCAATACCATTTGTGACTCCACCCACCGTCGTCAGGAGGAGGTCCGTAACCTGTGTGATCAGGTCGAGGCGATTGTGGTGGTGGGCGGCAAGACCAGCGCCAACACCAAGCGACTGGCCGAGATCGCGGAAGGCTTAGGTCGCCTGGTGTTCCTTATCGAGTCAGAAGAGGAACTAGACGTGGCTTCCTTACGGGAGTTTGACTGCGTCGGGGTTACCGCCGGGGCCTCGACCCCGACGTGGATGATTAATCGGGTGGTGCGGGCCTTGGAGGCTATCCCCGGTCGCAGTGACAATCCCCTTTTTCATGGGCTGTTCCGGGTGGTTCGGTTGCTGATGGTTTCGAATTTCTATGTTGCTTTCGGAGGGGGACTTCTGGCCTCGGCCTGCGGTCTGCTGCAAGGGCTCGAACCTCGGATTTCGCACGCGTTTGTTGCCTTTTGTTATCTTTTTGCCATGCATAATATCAATCGCTTGACCGATCAGCAGTCCAAAATTTTTGATGATCCGGTGTATCTTCGTTTCAATCATAAATATCGGAAGACCATGATGTCCTTGGCCACTCTGTTTCTTTTTATAGGTTTGGGGATTACCTTTAACGATGGTTGGCCTTCCTTCGCCCTACTTTTGGTGATGAGCGTGTTTGGCGTGCTGTATCGTATCCATTTTATCCCTCGCTTTCTCGCCGCTCGGATTAAGGTTTCCCGGCTTAAGGAGATCCCTGCCTCCAAGACCTTTTTTGTCGCCCTGGCCTGGGCCATGGTGGTTGTTTTACTTCCCGCCGTAGGCGCAGGTACGGCGCTGACTGCCAAGACCTATGCTCTGATGCTTTTGATTCTGCTGTTGGTCTTTGTTCGCAACGCCCTTTTTGATGTTTTTCAGGTGCAGGGTGATCGGATTGTTGGAAAAGAGACGCTCCCTGTTTTGATAGGTGCTCCGAAAACTATCCAGGTGTTAAATTGTATGATGGGGATTCTCTTGATTGCTTTGGCAGTTTTCCCTTCTCTTGGTTTGATCGTTATTCCTGTGGGTTATTTTCTGTTCCCTGGGATTTTATATCTGGCCGGATTTACGTATTTGTATAGTCAGGAGTACTGGAGCCCTGGGGTGAAGCTTGAGTTTGCTTTGGAAACTACCTTTGTCATCATGGCCCTTTCTGTTTGGGGTGGCAACGCCCTGTATCCTTCATAGTAGAATCTGTTTGATACTGCGGGGGGCTGTTTGTCCCCCTAAGTGTGTTGGATTGCCTTGTCCCTTGAAATTTTTTTGGAGATATAAGACGCCATGCTCGGTTGGTTCAAAAAAAAGCTTGGAAAAAATAAGGAGAGTGAGGCAGTTTCAGTTCCACAGCCTGCGGTTGTAACTGAAGAGCCTCTTCGAGAGAGTCTGGAGAGCGAGGTCAAGCCATCAACGAGTTTGGTTACGTCTTCTTCCCTGGTCTCCGGCCCTGCAGAGCGGCCTCCTGTGGAGATTTCTGCCGCAAAGCCCCCCCCTAAAGAGGTCCCTCCCGAGATAGAAAGTAAAGAGAGTCTCTTTCAGCGTCTTAAGAGCGGGCTGGCCAAGACGCGTGAGTCGTTTATCACCCGTGTGGATAGTATTTTCCTTGGCAAAAAGATTATTGATGCCCAACTCCTTGATGAATTGGAGGAGGTATTGATTACCTCTGACCTTGGGTTCCGTACTGTACAGGATTTGCTGGAAGAGGCCCGGCGTCAGGTGAGCCGGAAGGAGTTGGCTGATCCAGAGGCCTTGAAACGATTCTTGAAGGGAAGAATGATCTCCTTTCTGCAACAGGTTGAGCGGCCGGCTGAGATGGTCATCCCGGAGACCGGTCCTTTTGTGATCCTGGTTCTTGGGGTCAACGGTGTGGGTAAGACCACCACCATAGGCAAATTGGCATATAAGTTCAAACAGGCTGGGAACAAGGTGCTTCTGGTGGCCGCTGATACTTTCAGGGCAGCGGCCATTGATCAGATCAAGGTCTGGGGGGGCGCATAGGCGTTGAGGTCTGTGCTCAACAGCCTGGAGCTGACCCCTCGTCGGTGGCTTTCGATGCTTTAGAATATGCGAGCAGTAGAAATTTTGACGTGATTATTATTGATACTGCAGGCCGTCTTCACACCAAAGTCAATCTGATGGAAGAGCTGCGTAAGATCAAACGGGTGATCGCCAAAAAATGTCCCGGCGCTCCCCATGAGGTGATGCTGGTGCTTGACGCCACCACTGGCCAGAACGCTGTTTCCCAGGCCCGGCAGTTCCACGAGGTGGCGGAACTTACCGGTTTGACCTTGACCAAGCTTGATGGTACCGCTAAGGGCGGTATCGTGGTCAATATCAGCCGGGAGTTTAATCTGCCCATCCGATTTATCGGGGTAGGAGAGAAGATGGAAGATCTGCGGGATTTTGATCCGGCGGAATTTGTCGAGGCATTGTTTTCGTCGTGAATCAATACCAATACCGATATCATAGTAAGCCTGGCTGTGGGGGGTGTCTGTTGTGGATCGCCATCTTCATGCTCTTGACTGGTGGGGCGCCGCTCTTGATGAAGTTTGTCGGGTTTATTCTGGCCAGCGGCCTCGTTGCGCTTTTTCTGGGAGCTGCTGCGTTCTGGGGATTAGCTAATCGAGTAAAAAGCAGGATCAGCGATTATGAGCGGACCCAGACTGCAAGCCATAATGAGTTTGTTTTTCTCCTCGTTAATATCTTAATTCATGTTGCCAAAATCGATGGCAAAGTGACTAGGGAAGAGTTGAGCACTATCGAGAATTTTTTCCGGCTCAATCTTCGCTATACGGACGATAAACTTCTCTGGGTCAAGGAGTTGATCAAGGAGGCTCACGGCACGCCCACCGACCTGAATGATCTGCTCTCCCGGTTTAAAGCCCAGTTTGCCTATGAACCGCGGTTGATCCTGTTGGAGCTGATTTTTCAGGTTATCTATTCTGGGTCGAAGGTGGTCGATCCAGAGGTCGAAGTGGCGCGCAGGATTGCCGTATTCCTGGAGATTACCGCCCACGATATGCAGACCATTCACGGGCGTTACACCCAGCGGTTCCGCCAGCAGGCCTCTGACGAGGAAAGAAATTATGAGATCCTTGGAGTTTCCCGCAGCGCGAGTTTTGAAGAGATCAAGAAGGCCTACCGAACGCTTTCCATGCAGTATCATCCTGATAAGGTCAGTCATCTTGGTGAAGAGTTCAAGGGGGTGGCTGAGGAGAAGATGAAGGAGATCAACGGAGCGTATCAGTATTTTAAGGATCGACAGGGATAATTTGTGTTGTTGAACCAACGATTCTTAAGAGGTGGTTTTAGTTGACCTCAGCTAATCGGCATCGCATAACGATTGACAAGGTCGTGGCCGGCGGTCATGGCCTTGCCCGGTTGGCAGGCGGTATGGTAGTGATGGTCCCTTTTGTGCTAGCGGGAGAGACCGTGATTGTGGCCCTTGGGCGACAGCACAAAGGGTATGTTACGGCAACACTGCTTGAGGTGGTCGAATCTTCCCCGTTCCGGGTCGAACCGTTTTGTTCACATTTTATGGTTTGTGGCGGGTGCAACCTTCAGCATGCTGATTACCTGTGCCAACTTAAGATCAAATCAGATATTCTTAATGAGCTTGCGGTTCGGGCGGGGATTATCCTCAATGGAGTAGCGACCCAGCCAGTACTTCCCAGTCCGGATGAGTTTCATTATCGTCAACGGATTCGGCTACAGATTGATGACAGTGGCAGTGTTGGATTCTTTAAGCGCGGTTCTCATGAGGTGGCGGAAATCGATGTCTGCCCGCTGGCAGCCAGTCAGTTGAATCAGGCATTGGTCGGCATTCGTCGATCAGTGGCCTTTCGAACTTTGTGTTCCCATTCTGCGGCGATGGAATTACTTCTCAATCCTTTAGCGGGAAGGGTAGTGGTGAGTTTTCAGTTGC
Organism: Desulfobulbaceae bacterium; assembly: GCA_013792005.1. Classification (NCBI taxonomy): domain Bacteria; kingdom Pseudomonadati; phylum Thermodesulfobacteriota; class Desulfobulbia; order Desulfobulbales; family Desulfobulbaceae; species Desulfobulbaceae bacterium. The sequence goes on along the minus strand of VMSU01000183.1, from coordinate 15,062 downwards.
GCCGTAAGCCTCGTCCAGCCGACCATAAAGCTGCTGCCACAATAGCCTCCACGATGGGCTTGATTCAGTCGGTGTGGCTGGTTGGGGAGGGCTTTGCTCCCAGCGGGCCCTATGGTGGTGATTCTCCTGGTGAGCATGGTGATGGCATTGCCTTCGCACTTCCCGATGGTCGAGGCGGGCAAGGGCTGGTCATGCGTTTTGAGACCGGGGGGTTTTGTCAGGTCAATCTTCGTCAGAACGAGCGTTTGCTCGAGCAGGTGCTGGCATGGGCGCAGGTGCGACCTGAGGATGAGGTGCTCGATCTTTTCTGCGGTATGGGTAATTTTTCACTGCCTCTTGCTCGTGGCAGTGGCCGGGTGGTCGGGTCAGATCTGCAGCGATCTTCCATTCGTGGCGCTCAGGCCAATGCTTTGGCGAATCAAGTGGATAATTGTCTTTTTCTTCGTGCCGATGCACTGACAGCGGCACAGCAATTGCGGCAGGCAGGAGAACGGTTTGATGTGGCGCTGCTTGATCCTCCTCGACAGGGGTGCCGTGAAATTATCTCTCTGCTTCCAGAACTCTGTCGAGATAAAATTATTTATATCTCCTGTGATCCTGCGACGTTGGTCCGTGACCTGCGGCAATTACAGGAGGTGGGCTTCTCTTTACGTCATCTGCGTGGAGTTGATATGTTTCCCCAGACGTGTCACTTAGAAGCGATCGCCATGCTGGTCAGGGAGTGATGGTTGTTCCGGGGACTGGTATTTTTTTAAGGGGCGGGTTTGTCTTTAGTTGGTTTTGTGGTAAAAGATTCTATATTGTTATGTATTGATAGGGATTCGAGGCGTTGGAGTCATGAGGGCTTCGGGGGGAGTTCTTCCTTCTGATTTCCCTGACAGCGTCGTCAGGGCGTTTTTACTGTCAATTGTTCGCCACTGATTTTTTGTAAACGTTCAGCAGAAGCATTGAACGTGCGGACTTCACCGGACTGTAAACGTTTACTGGGTACCCCAGATGCGCGATTTATATTGACCCGCTTCGTCGGTCAATAAAGCGGTCTGCGAAGTGTGCTAGTTGCACATGAGCAGACCGCTGACAAAGCAGATGGTGTGCCCGGTGAACGTTTACGATTTTTTTATGGGGTTGGCGTTAGGGAATAGGTTAATGAGCTTTTTCCCTATGGCCAAGCGCCTTTTTTGTTGTTTTTCTGGTGTTGGAGACATCAATGATGCCACAAGATATCATGCTTTACTTCGGAGCCATTGCCTTGGGGGCCTTGCATGCCTTTGAGCCCGGGCATGGCAAGACTTTGATCGCGGCCTATATGATCGGCACTCGCGGTCGTGCAATGGATGGGGTGCTCCTTGGCTTGATTGTTACCTTCACCCATACCTTTAGTGTTATCATGCTGGGAATTATCGCCAAGGCTCTCTCTCATACTTATACCGAGACGCAACTGCACGCCTGGCTTGGTCTGGGCTCATCGATCTTGATCCTGATCGTGGGTATCTGGATGTTAACTCAGCGATTGGGTGGTCAAGGCGGTCATCATTCTCATCTCTTTGGCCACGGTGGGCATGGTCACGGCCACGGACATGGGCATAGTCATGGCCCCTCACTGGCTCACGATCACGGCAAAGACGAACATCAGCGCCATAGTTCTGATCTGGAGCACGATCATGGTCATGATCAGAAGCCCAGTATCGAAGTTGGGGGTGGCCGAGCCACAGAGAAGCAGGCGTATAAAAAGTGGAATCTTCTGATCCTTGGAATCTCTGGCGGATTGGTCCCTTGTCCGGCAGCGATTGCTACCTTGCTGGCAGCGATTGCCGCTGGTCGTATTGCTCAAGGGTTGACCATGGCGATCTTTTTCTCGGTGGGCTTGGGAGTGGTGATGATGACTATCGGCGTGGTTCTGTCCCATGCCGGCCGTTTGACCGAGCAGATTGCAGCCAATCAGGAGTTTGGGCGACGGATGGGCATTGTCAGCGCTGTGGTCATTACTGTCCTTGGCGCTTATACTCTCTACCACTCGATTCAGGGGCTGGCCGGGCTTTAATATGAGGAAATATTCGATGACCAAACGATGGCTGGAGTGTCTTTGGGGGTGGGTGGGGCTTGGCAGCTCATGCCGGATAAGTGATCTCGGGGTAAAAACTAGAAACTGCGCTCTGCCTCAGAACTGTAAGCGATTGCAGGGTACCCCAGATGCGCGAAATGGGGTTGCGAGCTATACACTGGGTGAGCAGCCCCATGACAAAGCAGAGGGGGTGCCCTGTGATCGCTTACCATGCCGGAGAATGTTATGCGCGATAGCGGGTCTGGTGTTTCTTCTTCTGTGCCAATCCAATCAGGGATGGGGCCATGTGACTGATGCCAATATGCCAGATGCCGTGGCTGAGACGGAGTATCAGATACTGTTGGAGTTTCAGCCGGAACAGCATGAGGTGCGTAATAAGCTGGGAATGGTTTTACTGAGAAAGAAGAAGTATGTTGAGGCAGAAGCGGAGTTCAGTACTGTTTTGAAATCGGCCCCGGAGAATTTTAATGCTATTGACGGACTCGGGTTGGTTATGAGCCGGACTGGTCGAGAGAAGGAGGCGGTTGAACAATTCCTGAAGGCAATCAGGATCAACTCACAGGACGTCATGGTTCACTATCATCTTGGTTTAGCTCACGCGGCCCTTGGAGATTATCTGGCTGCAGAAAAAGCATATCGTCAAGCCATCACCCAGGCCGAGCAGCCATCGGCTGTTTCGCTCCCCAAAGCAGACCTTAGTGCTATTCGCAAAGCCCTCGAAACAAACACTGTGCCGCCTTCAATAAAGGAATAATCGTAACTAACTGCACAGGTTAACGGTAATCAGTTATCGGTTTACAGTTAAAAGAATCATGGTTAGGGACTCGGAAGTTACCAATTTACCTGGATTGCGACCAAATCTGACCCAAAGCCGGGATGCGTTATGGTAAATTGGTAATTTCCGCGTCCCTTAGTCATAAATCATCGCATGATACTCAATGTCAGTGTGTCCTCAGCCATTGGCAGGACCCAATCACCGTCAACTGTCAACCGTAAACTGACAACCTTATTTTGTAACGGTTTTTTACTGTCCGAGCTGCTCAGCCTAACCCTTTGTTGGTGGTCATCATCAGTTTGCCATGCTTGACCCCTTTAGTGCCAATCAGTTCGTCTGCCAGCCTTTTTATGTTAGAGGCGATTCCTTTGGCAACCACAACTTCCAGGCAGTGGTGATGATCAAGATGGACGTGCAAGGCGGAGATGATCTCCTTGTGGTGTGAGTGCTGGTGTTCTGTGAGTTTGTCCGCAAGGTCTCTTGTGTGATGGTCATAGACCATGGAAATGGTGCCTATGGCTTCTTCTTGTTCGTTGGTTAAATCCCTTTCTATTAAAGCGTTGCGGATCAGGTCCCTAATTGCTTCCGAGCGATTGACATAGCCTTTTTCTGCTATCAGGTCGTCGAAGCGGAGTAATAGGTCATCTGTGATCGATATGCCAAAACGAACGATGTCACCCATGTCATGTTCCTTAGTGCTGTCGGTGTCGATGTTGATTGTGAAAAATTGTTAGGTCAACGGCAGAGCCATCCCGTGATTTTTTACGAGATTATCATGGTTGGGTATTGAAAAGCAATTTGCTTTGCTCTTTTGTAACTATTCAGCAGCGCTACAGATGGGCGAAATAAGTCTACGAACTATAGCCCGTCTATGTGAGCAGGCTTATGACAAAGCAGATGTGGTGTCGCTGGATAGTTACGCTCTTTTTAGGTTAATTTCTACCAAACCTGACTACGAACGACAAGAAGCAATACGTATTGTGATACAATTTGCTAAAGTTCTCAGCGGTTGCTGTCGTAGAGTGAAGCAAGCCGATGGATTTTTTTTGTGACTGGCGCTGGAAGTGGCAACTTGTAAAGATTGACATATTCGGCTGCCAGACGGTGAGTATTAAAAATCGGACCGTTTAAGGCGATATTGTTGATGCATTTGTCGATGAATTGCGAGCGTAGGCTTTTGTCATAGAAGGCTTGTAGGATTTGAGGGAACACTTTGTAGAATGATGTTGAATCTTCCTCGTACAGGAGGCAGGCAGCATCTTCGCTGAGGCAAGATTCGGTAACGATAGTTTCGGCGCCGAATTTCCATCCTGTCTTGCCATCATGATAGCCCTCGACCCACCAACCGTCCATGATGCTGATGTTGGGGATCCCATTGATCGCTGCCTTCATGCCGCTGGTGCCGCTGGCTTCAAGTGGTCTCTTGGGGGTGTTCAGCCATGAGTGTACTCCTGCCACCATCAGCTTGGCGATGGCCATGTCATAGCCGGGGATAAATATCAGTTTGGCCAGGCCTTTGCTTTTCTCGTAAAGCTCTTGTTGGCGGTCGAGCAGTAGCTTGATAATGCTTTTTCCTGGTTCGTCTGAGGGATGTGCCTTGCCGGCAAACACGAAGTTGACTGGCCAGTTGTGCTCGACTACGATCTTGGCCAGTATATCGATGTTGTCGAAGATCAAATCTGCCCGTTTGTAAGTGGAGAAGCGTCGGGCAAAGCCTATGGTGAAGATATTCGGATTGAGATCTCTGCTCTTTTCATCCAGGTGTGAGATGAAATTTGGTGGATCGATCCAGGTTTCGTGCATTTGGTTGCGGTGCTGGATAAGCATTTGATTGATGTAGGTAGTCAGGAGCGTGGTGTCAGTCAGCCATGCTTGCTCAAGGTATGTTCGAAATTTGTTGTTTTCCTGGAGTTGTGAGGCGTTGGCAAAAACGCCGGGATCCAGCCGCCAATGGTGAAATTCTTTGAAGCTGTCGTATAACTCGGCTTTGGCCTTGCTGATCCACGTAAGGTGGTGGACCCCGTTGGTTACTGCTTTGATTTTGTGGGCGTATTTGGGGAATTGTTTCTGAGTGACCTGTTGGTGGATTCGGCTGACACTGTTGCTCGCCCGATTTACCTTCATGGCGAGGTTAGTAAAGTTGAAGAGGTCTGAGTTGTCCTCATCTTGAGCGAGAAGCCCGAGGATTCGTTGACAAAAGGAGTGTCCTAATTCGGAGTAGAGGTCCTTGCTGAAACGGTCGTGTCCTGCCTTGACTGGGGTGTGGATGGTGTAAACCATCCGTTCCGCCGCTTTGTTTGCCGCATCAAGTATATCTTTGTCTTCGGCCAGGATGGGGTAGTCGACGCCAAATTTATGCTGAAGGTAATCGGCGATCAGATGAAGTACCACCACCACACCGTGCTGTTCGTTTAGATGGATAGTATTTGAAGTAATTCCAAGGGCCTGCATGACAGGAATGACGCCGGCGCCCAACAGACGGCGCTGGATTATCTTGGAACGTTCACTCCGACTATCGTAGAGATGCTCAGCGGCCATGCAGATCCAACTAGGTGAAGGGGAGATGCTGTAGTCAAGCAGGATTTCCGGAACAAAAAAATCAAGTGTGCTGTTAATCTCCATTTTTACCCAGAGATTAGCGTAAGCGCTGACTTTCTTGTCACCACGTTCAAAAAAAGGAATTTCAATTTGAAGAGGTATGTCAGGATTGACGGGGTCTTTCAGAAGGTAAAGGTTTGATGTCTCCTCTGGACGCCATTGGGTCGAGTAGGCTATTTGTCCAGCGCGTGAATCGATTAGTTGGGAAAAGTACCCTTTGCGGTAGAGCAGTGAGATGGCCACCACTGGAATGGTACAGTCTGCGAAACTCTTCAAGGTATCGCCTGCTAAGACCCCGAGACCGCCGCTGTAGTTAGGTATTTTCCCTGAGTCGTGAAGGAATTTGCTAGTGAAATACTTAAGGCGGGAGTCTCCGCTGCTGAAGGGGAGTTGCTCTAATTTATTCTTTACCGGGTTGAGGACATCGTTGTCCGCTCCAATTTCCATGCTGACGTATGTGACTGAATTGCCCTCCGGAGCGGTCAGGCTATTCCATACCGTTTCAAGGACTTCTTGTTTTACTCCAAAAAAAGTTCCAAATTTGTTGATTGAGATCATTTGTTCGAGAATCGTATTATTATCCATGTGGCCTAAGAAAATTATTTTTATGAGATGAGCGATTCTATTTGCGAAAATAAATAGTTGCTGTATATTTGCCGACCGTTTGTATCATTTTTTAACAGTTTTGAAAATTAGTGTTTGAAGGTGTGACCGCGTCTATGTTTAGATATCCGAGTGAAAATTTTAGACCTTTAAACCTACGACTTAAATTCCCAAAAAAAATGAAACCTGTCAACGTATCATTTTTCTTTTTATGATTGATAGTTGGAGGTGGTGGATTGATATCTGATTTCTTGCTGTGATTTTCCTCAAGGAGTCAGTGGATTTTTTTTGATGATTACATGAAATGTGTTGAATTATTGGTGTAGTTTTTATATCATAAAAACTCTGTTTTTGGGCAGAGAAAACAAAGCATTCCTTATTTGGGAGGAGAAGAGATGGTTAAGAGTTACTTAAAGTTAGTTGCGGTTGGTGTAATGATGGGGGCTGTGTTTATGGCCAGCGGTTGTAGCCAGAAGAAGGTTAAGGCCGAGGAAGCAGCCACGCCTGCTTTTGCTGGTCAGCAGGATATGGGTGCTGAGGCGCTTGATGCCCAGCCTATGGCGCCAAAGTCAGCCTTCACTATTTTGGAAGGTCGAACCACTGGTCCAATGTTGCCGGTATATTTTGACTTTGATAAGTCAGGTGTTCGTGCTGATCAACAAACCCGGATGGAGACTAACGCTACCTACCTGAAGGATAATCCTCAGGCTATGATTGCCATTGAAGGCAATTGTGACGAGCGTGGTACCAACGAATACAATATGGCTCTTGGCGAGAGAAGAGCTATTGCTGCAAAACAGTATTTGGCTAACATGGGTGTTGGTGAGAGCCGGATGAACACCATCAGCTATGGTGAAGAGAAGCCTTTGAATTTTGGACATGACGAACTTGCTTGGTCTCAGAATCGTCGTGCTGATTTTGTTCAACAGTAATAAGTGATGCGGCAGATGGTTTAACCCGCTCCTTCTTCGGCTTTAAACCGTGGCATCTTTTCTTCTGAAGAGATGCCACGGTTTTTTTTATGCCTTTTGCGCGGGTGGCAACATGGATTTTAATCATTAAAGGGTGTATTGTTATGAAATCGTTACGTTTTTTGTGTGGTGTTGTTCTTGTGGCATTTTTTGCCTCCGTTGTGCCATCATTAGGTGCTGAGCTGAAAATTGCCACCTTTAATATTCAGCAGATTATCGAAAAATCACGTGTTGGCACCGAGGCCCGGAAGGCAATGGAGGCCAAAAAAGCTGAACTTGAGCCTAAATTCAAAGGTGATCAGGATGCATTGAAGGCCCAGGCGGAGGAGATCGAGAAGAAGGCGTCTGCTTGGAGTGAAGAGGTTAAAGCTGGTAAGGAACGGGATTATCAGAAGAAAATGCGCGAGTATCAGCTTAAGGTTGAGGATGCTCAGTTTGAAATGAAGCAGATGGAGAAGAAGGTCCTGGAGCCCATCTTCAAGGAGCTGCAAGCAGTGATCAATGAAATTGCCAAGGCTGATGGTTTATCCCTTGTTTTTGAAAAATCTCGAAGCAACGGGTTGCTCTATTCGGCAGAATCTCTTGATATCAGTGATAAGATCAGTAAGGCGTTAGATGCTAAGATGGCGAAGTAAATCTTTGGTGAAGGGTTTGTGAGTTATGTCCGGAGGTGGGTTTTCGATTGCAGTGGCGATTGCCGATAAGGGAATTACATCAACGGGCATGTCAAGATAACTTATTGCAGTCTGTTATTTGGGTAACTATCCAGCTCAATCCGCAAAACAAGCAGATGTCGGGAACTGTAACTATTCAGCAGCGCTACAGATGCGCGAAATAAGCCTGCGAACTATAGCCCGTCTATGTGAGCAGGCTTATGACAAAGCAGATGTGGTGTTGCTGGATAGTTACTTATTTTGAAGAGTTTCAGAGGGAATATGATCAGGCTTCTTGGCCTTGAGTCATATTCCCTTTTTTTATGCGATCTGCTCCTCTGTTGATTCGTTCTCGTGAATCGGTAAAAAGAAAACCATCGCCATACCGGGGATTGATAGTAAAAAACTTATTCCGAAAAACAATCCATACCCTAACCAAGCGGTCAAAAAGCCACTGATTACCCCGGCGTAGAGTCCGCTGATACTCATCAAGCCAGTACCGATTGCATAGTGCGACGCCTTGAAGTCTGAGTGGCAGAGTCGCATGAGAAAGGTCATCAGCACCGCCGTCCCTAAGCCTCCTGCAAATTGGTCAAAGCCATGGATTGAGGCCACTGAAAGTAAGAGGCTAAGATCTGCTTCTTCTGTAGGTGGAGGTGGGCCTATGAGGTCTGCGTAGTGCAACGCCAGGATCATGTAGGCAATATTTGTTAGGTTTTGAAGAAGTAGAAATGGCCAAATCGTCCGTTTGAGTCCTGTTCTGCTGATTGCCCAGCCTCCAAGCATTGCTCCGGCAATGGAGCATGGCAGCCCAACCCCAGCCGAAATCCACCCATAATGAGTCTTTAGTCCGAGATCGACCATGAATGGTGAATACATGCAGGAGAGCATGTATTCACCTGCTCTACATAAGATGATGAAGCCCAGGACGGCGCCGATTTTTGGTTGGTCGATGAAGGATAAGAATGATTTGGCGTAAAAAGAATCAGGGTTGTCATGAAGCAGCTGTTGGAGGCGTTTTTTTGAATACCAGATGAGGATTAGTCCGGCGAAAAGACTCAAGGTGATAATGGCTGGGAGATTGTTGGTCAATGGTGTGAAGTTAGTGCTTCGGTTGGTCAGAAGGGTAACGCTGATCAGAGTCGCTGCGATGGATCCTATTATCCAGGCGTGCTTTTGCCTGAAAGGTAGCGAGAGTCTGGGGATACTCTTCTGCTGGCAGACCTGAGGAAGTATTACGGAGTGCAGGGAAAACAGGGCTCCCATGATCAGTGATGCCAGGGCGAAGGCCCAGCTCCAACCAATCATGGCGCCAACTGTCACGATGACCCCGGTCCCGGTCATCATGGCGATGCGGTAGGCCATGACCCGAAATCCCAAGTATTGGGCCTGCTCGGCTTGGTTGAGCGCCTCAAGGTAATAGCCGTCAATAGCGATATCGTGGGTCGCGGCGATGAAACTTCCCAGGAAGAAGAGGATGGCGATGTAGTGAATCGCGTTGAGTAAAGGGCTTAGGATCGTTGCCGTCACGATAATCAAAACAAGGAATGCTTCGCAGAATAAGAGCCAGGAACGTTTACTGCTATACGCATCAATCAGAGGTCCCCAGAGGAATTTTAGTACCCAGGGCAGGCCAAAGATGGACGTTACTCCGAGCGCTTCCAGGCTCATTCCCCTGTCTCTGAAAAAAAGGGAAGAGACGGTGCGTATGATGGTGTAGGGAAATCCTTCTGCGAAATAGGTGGAGAAAGTCCATAGAGATTTGTTGAATGGCTTTGTTGTAGGAGGTTGCGGAGTCCTGATGCGATTAAGAGAGATCTCTGCGCCTGTTTCTGCGTATCCTGGCGGCTTGCGGGAAGGCTCGACCCTTTTATTACAATGATGAGTCATGTGTGGTTATTGGTTGAGGTCAAATGGGGAGTGAGAGAGTAATAATAAAAGCGGAGGCTTCGATAAAAGAACTGGAAAAAGGTATCGTTTTTTGCCACCATGAAAGATAACTTTGTTAGGAGTCTTATCATGGCCTTTGATTTCCGAATGGCAGTATGTCATGGTAGAGGGTAACTGAAGGGTTTCATGGTGGACTTGGACTTGGAATGTAACGGGAGGGGATGATGGCCAGGCATATTTTAATCGTTGATGAGTCGGAGATGATGCGTACGGTCTTAGGTGCCAGAATATTGTCTGTGCTTGATGATGCGGTAATACTTCATGCCTGTGGGGCTGATGAGATCGGGCAGATTGTTGACCGTGAGGTGGTGCATTTGATTTTATACTCATGGGATATTCAAGATGAGATTGGTCTGCAACTATGCACGAAGTTGGCACAGAGAGAAGATGGCCCACAAATTCCGTTTTTGTTTTTAATCGGTGATAAAAAAGAACATGTGGAGATGGCGACCGAGTTGGTTGGCTCTTCACATCTTGTTATGCCTTGTCCACCGGAGGCACTGTGCCGGGCCATTGACCGGGTATGCAGCCCGGTCACCTTGCGTCAAGCGAAGCGTTACAGTATCGGAGATACGTGTGCTGTTATCGAACAGCGGCAAGTCAGGATTGATGCTACCGTTATAAATATCAGTATTGGTGGTGCGTTGTGCGAGATGGATCTGGATCCGCTATTTAGCTGGGCTTACCCGTTAATGTTGTCTGTCCAGTTTAGCGGTGAGCAAGGTTCGGTCGAGGTCAACGATCTTCGCGGAGTGATTTCCAATATGAAAGTCATGACCTGGCACTCAGATCAGACGCCAAAACGTATCCGGGTTGGGGTGAAGTTCCTTGGCGTTTCTGATACAGTCAGGGATGTTCTTGATCAGGTTTTTACCCAGACAGAAGACGCATAGGCTCTTGCTCCCTTTTAGTTTGCTTGGGAGGCATTGTTCAACAGTGCCATAGCAGCCTTGATAATGCCTGGCGTGTCGATGCCGGCAAGGTTGCGTAACGTTTCCTGGGGTCCTTGCGTCATGAAGGTGTTCGGTAGTCCGAGTAGGGTGGTTTTTACCCGGCATCCTGGAATCTCGGACAGAAGTTCCAGCACACCACTGCCAAATCCACCCTTTTTGACGTTCTCTTCAATGGTAACAACATGGCCCGTTTTTTCGGCCCAGGAGACAATCAGGTCCCGATCCAGGGGGCTTGCAAATCTGGGGTTGATCACGGTGCTGTTAATTCCATGTTTCTCAAGCTCCAGAGCAGCGTCCAGCGCAGGTTGAACGCAGGACCCGATTGGCAGAAGCAGGATATCATTTCCTTCCTTAAGCAGTTCCCCTTTCCCAATGTCTAGTGTTTGCAACAGTTCATTATCTTGGGCGCCAAGTCCTTGTCCTCGGGGGTACCTGATCGCAGTTGGTCCGGGATGAAGAACCGCTGTGTGCAGCATGTTGCGTAATTCTGTTTCGTCCTTTGGGGCCATGACTACAAGGTTGGGAATCATTCGGAGGTAGGTAAGGTCGAAGACGCCATGGTGGGTGGGGCCGTCGTCGCCAACCAGACCGGCACGGTCAAGCATGAGGGTTACCGGGAGATTGGGCAGACATACATCGTGGATGATCTGGTCGAGGGAGCGCTGCAGAAAAGTCGAGTAGATGGCAACCACTGGGTGGATGTTTTCAGTGGCGAGTCCTGCGGCAAAGGTGACGGCGTGTTGTTCCGCAATGCCCACATCGAAGAAGCGGTTCGGGAAACGTAGGGCAAAGTGGGTAAGGCCTGTTCCTGCGGGCATGGCGGCGGTGATAGCGACAATCTTTTCGTTGGTCTCAGCGAGTTCGACCAGGGTTTTTCCGAAGACTGAAGTATAGGTCGGCGCCCCGCCTTTAGTGTCAATGGTTTTGCCGGTGGCCAGGTCAAAAGGTCCGATGCCATGGTAGTCGTCAGGCCTGTTTTCTGCAGGTTTATAGCCTTTTCCCTTGCTGGTGATGACGTGGATCAATGTCGGTCCGCTGCCAAATTCATTGGTGTTTTTAAAGGTTTCGATGAGTGAGTTTAGGTCATGGCCTGGTATTGGCCCGACATAGTCGAATTTCAGCGCTTCGAATAGCATTCCGGGTGTAAAGAAACCCTTGAAACTCCCTTCGCTTTTCTTGAGAACTTGGAGAATGTTTTCTCCGACGTTAGGGATTGATTTCAGAAAATGTTCCATTTCCTTTCGTAGTCTGGTCATTGTGCCGCCTGTCATCTTGCGGCTCAGGAAACTTGATAAAGCGCCTACATTCGGAGAGATGGACATTTCATTATCATTCAGGATAACGATAAGGTCTTTCCCTAAGTGGCCTGCCTGGTTCAGGGCCTCGAAGGCCATGCCGCCAGTCATGGAGCCATCGCCGATTACCGCAATTACTTTTCGAGGATCTTTTTGGAGGTCTTTGGCACAGGAGATGCCGAGTCCTGCCGAGATCGAGGTGCTGCTGTGTCCGGTATCAAAGGTGTCATACGGGCTTTCCTCTCGCTTAGGAAATCCGCTTAATCCTTTGTATTGGCGAATGGTCCTGAATTTATTGAGGCGTCCGGTTAATAGTTTGTGAGCATAGCATTGGTGTCCGACGTCCCATATTAACTTGTCATCCGGGGTGTTGAATATGTAATGGATCGCTATGGTCAATTCAACAACACCTAACGAAGGGGCCAGGTGTCCACCGACCTTGGATACGGTTTCGATGATCTCACGGCGGATATCTGCTGCCAATTCAGGGAGTCGGTCTTCATTAAGCTTTTTTAGGTCAGTTGGCGAGTGAATGGCCGAGAGGAGTGAAGGCGGTAATGTCATGATTATTAGCTCAGGGGTTCGCTAGAGTAGAAGAAAAAGATCAGTTCGTGCGGCGATAAATATATCGGGCCAGCTCTCGTAACGGATCAGCAGCGGGGCCAAATTCTGCTAAGGTGTCGATAGCGGTTTGTATCGTTTCCTGCGCTTTAATTCGGGTTTGCTCGACTCCGAGAAATGCTGGATAGGTCGCTTTACATTTTTTGGCGTCGGATCCAGACGCTTTGCCAAGCTGCTCGGTGGTTCCCTCGACGTTCAGCAGATCATCGACGATCTGGAAGGCCAAGCCGACAAGCTCTCCATAGGAGGTCAGGGCCTGATACTGGGTGCTGTTGGCCTGGCCCAGGATGGCGCCAGTCTGAACCGAGGCGGTAATTAGAGCGCCGGTTTTGCATTGGTGGATCATCTGCAGGGCGGCGAGGGGGATGTCCCGGTCTTCGGCTTCCATGTCCAGGGCTTGGCCGCCCACCATGCCATAGGAACCTATGGCTTTGGCGATGAGGTGGGTGATCCGTAATCGGTCACGGTCCGAGACCAATTCGCTTGCTTCTGGTTTGCTCAGGAGTTCGAAAGCAAAGGTGAGTAGGCCGTCTCCCGCTAAAATTGCTCCAGCTTCACCATAAATCATGTGATTGGTCGGTTTGCCGCGCCTGAGGGCATCATCATCCATGGCGGGCAGATCGTCATGGATGAGAGAGTACGTGTGGATGCATTCGAGAGCGCAAGGAATGATCATCAGTTGACTGGGGACATCGTGACCTAAAGACTCGGCCGCAGCAAGGCAGAGAATCGGCCGCACTCGTTTGCCCCCTGCCTGCAGGCTGTAATTCAATGATTCGATATGATGATTAAGTTCATTGCCAGGTGCTGGCATTAGGGCGTATAGAACTTGTTCAACTTGCTCGCGCTTCGCGGAGAGGTATGCCTTGATGTCTATGTCCATGGCAACTAGTCTTCTGTGGAGTGGTTGATAAAAGGTTCAGTATGAATAGCGCCGTCTTTGTTGATCAGGATGTCGACTCGTTTTTGTGCTTCGTCAAGTTTTCGGGAACAGAAATCTGCGAGCTTCATCCCCTCGTCAAATTTTTTGAGTGATGTTTCGAGACTTAAATTTCCCTCTTCCATTTCCCTGGTAATTTGTTCCAGTTTTTCGAGGCATTCTTCAAAAGTTTGTTTAGCCATGGAATTACATTAAGTTAAGTTTGATGGCGTTACAAAAAAAAAAGTTCGATCTGCTTGAGTTGTTCCGCGGTTTTATCCAGTTTTGCTTATTAAATTTTCTGGTCTCATTTGCAGATATGAATAAAAAGAGATCTTGAAACTTACCCCACATCTCGGAATTTCATTCCATGACGGGGTAGCGTCATCGGAACCACTCAGGAGGTTATGGATGTCCTTGGTAGCAAAAAGTACAAGATAGAAAAATTTTTTTATCTTACTAGCCATCTCACTTCATTACCAGAAAAAAAGTACATGTTACTGTGACTCTTCATTTTGAAGGCGTCGGCAATCCTGCGCAAAGGCGGCCCTTCTGCTTATGGTAAGGTGCTCAAGGCCTTGTTGCCGGATAGCTGGGACTGGTGGGCAAAGTATGTCGAGGAAGAAGAGTATCAACCAAACAGCGAAGGATTGGCGGAATTCATTGACGAACATCTATGGCCGCTCTGTGTCAACATGGGAAAAGAGGCCTTGCACCATCACACGATCAAGGCTCAAACCCTGGGTGAAGGATTGAAGGCTGAACGATTGGAAAAGCTGTCGCGCTACGAAATTCACCTTGATCGTAAGTTTGAACGGACACTGGCTATGCTGATCAAGTTGAAGGAGCTGCGTGGCAAGGAGTAATATCACAAAAAAAACAGGCGAATTGACGACCATTCAGGAATCGGATGAAACCCAATACAGGTCGGTCTTTCAAGGGATTTCCGTTGGTGAGCATGGACAATAAGTATCAAAACAGCTTAATGATTTAGGTAAAATCGGAGAGATAAAAAATGGGTGGACAGGGGAGCGGGCGACGCTGGCACTTGGGTTCCAAGAGTACCACCGGCGATTACCGGAAATTAGATTCACGCCAATTACAGAGAAAGGGATTATTGGCACCAGGCCAAGCCTTCAGTTGGCAATGGTCACGCAACGGTGAAAACGTGGCCTCCATCCAGGTACGCACGGAAGTTGACAGGATTATTCTGTCGTATCGACAGCGGAGCGGCGGAGAGGAGTGGCAGGACAAGGAATACCCTGTATGGCTCGATTGGACGGGCTGTAACTATGGCGGTCAACGTGCATGGTTTTGTGCCCGGTTGCTGGGTGCGGGCGGCGGGTGGCGGTCCTCAATGGTGGCGGTATTTTCGCCTGTCGGCATTGCCACCAGTTGGCCTACTCAAGCCAGCGAGAGGATGCCGCTGATTTAATGGCGCGAAGGGCTGAAAAAATCCGGGGCGCGTTTGGGCTGGGAGGCAGGCATATTAAAAATCATTCAGGCGGGGGATGTCCAAGGGGATGCGCTGGCAGACCTATTGGCGGCTTTGCAAGGAGCAGGAAGACTTGACCGAGGTCTCGTTAGCCTTGATGATTAACAAGCTTGGCCTGCATGTGGATTCGATTGGAAAATTTGTTTCGCAAAAAGGGGCTAAAAATT